>CAMLXE010000202.1 GCA_946490455.1 uncultured Desulfovibrio sp.
TGATTCATGGGGAAATCCACCCGGATATTCCGGCCGCGCATGACCTTCAATGCAGCCTCAAGCTGTTCGGGATATACGAAATCCTGAACACAGCCGGCAAAAAGCGCCACCTTCAGAGTAGGATTGGCCGGAACCGGAGGCCTCAGCTCTTCCCAGCGGTCACGGAAAGCTTTTTCAGCGACAGCGGGAAGTGCCCGGTATCCATGGTCACGGGCAAAAATGGAGGGCAGATGCCGCACAAAAGGTTCTCCACCAGTAAACGGCTTCTGGGCGTATTTGGCAAAACGCAGCAGGGTATGGAACAGCTTGCGATTCTTGAGCGTCGCCGCAAACAGAGTCTGTGCGCCACCGCCATCCTCCTCCGTATAGCGCATACGGATCTCCTCAATCAGACCGGGGAGATCAATGCCTGCAGCACAGACTTTCTTACATGCCTGACAGTTGACGCAGTTCTGTACCAGCGCGCGGGCGCGATCCTTTCCATGGAACAGATAGGTCAGAATGAGGCCGATGGCACCAATGTAAATGTAGCCCATACGATGGCCACCCACCAGACGAAACACAGGGCAGACATTGGCGCAGGCTCCACAGCGCACACAGCGCAGGGCCTGAGACAGGAGGGGATCTTTCAGAACTTCTCGACGTCCATTATCCAAGAAAATCACATGCATGATCTTGCGACCTTCCGGAGCGGAAGCCGCAGGCACCGTACCATTGATCCAGGTTACATACGAAGTCAGATACTGCCCGGTAGCATTGCGTGGCAGCACTTTCAGCGTGGCGACCGCATCTTCAAAACTTGGTATCAGCTTGTCGATACCGCAGACGGCTACATGCACCCTGGGAAGCGTGGCCACCAGACGGGCATTGCCTTCATTGGTCACCAGACCGATGGCCCCGGATTCTGCCACGGCAAAATTGGCTCCGGATATGCCCATGTCCGCTTCCACAAACTTGCGACGCAGTTCCCGACGGGCAACCCTGACCAGACTGGTAATATCATCACTCTGAGTAACACCGGTTTCCTGAGAAAAGGTATCGGCAACCTGAGAACGCGAGAGGTGGATGGATGGAAGAACCATATGTGAAGGACCTTCGTGCCGAAGCTGAATGATCCACTCGGCAAGGTCGCTTTCAATCACATCCATGCCTTCAGCCTCCAGAGCCCTGTTGGTCTGAATTTCCTCCACGGTCATGGATTTGGATTTGATGATCTTTCTGCAGTCATTTTCCTTGGCAATGTCCACAATCATACGATTGGCTTCGGCCGCGTCTCGCGCCATGTGAACAATCACGCCACGCCGTTCTGCCTCTTCTCTGAATTGAGCATAGAGCTGATCAAGAATCTTGACTGCCGCATCCTTACGCGCTGCAATGTCTGCAATGGCAGCACGTTCATCCATGCCCTCAAACATTTTCTTGCGACTTTCTCTGTAGGACACAGCAAAGGTATCCAGAATGCGCCGCTGAAACGTATCATTCAGGGCATCGGACAAGTCAGCCCTGTAGCTCTTCATATCGCGCGCCGGTTCTCTCATTGGGCGTTCTCCTGCTCGACATCGTTGATCAGAACGGCATGCAGCGCCAGTGGCCCATGCACGCCAAGCGTCAGTACGCGCTCAATATCGGCCGTTCTGCTCGGACCGCTGATAAAGGCCACAAATGACGATCCATCGCCGGAAAAAAGATCATGCAACAATTTTCCCGATGCTTCGAGACTCGGCAAAATCTGAGAACCTCGCACCAGAATGACACTGGTTTCCGGCAACATGGTTGCCAGGCGGACATCTTCATCCGTACTCTGAACAACACATGTTCCTGTATCTGCCAGCCCAGCCAGAGCCCAGGCCACGCCCACCTCCACGCCGCCAGTATGCGACCGCAGATCCCTGTCCACAAAATGCAGCCCACGTGCAGCACACCCGTCACGGAGCAGTTTCGTCTGCTCGGCGGGAAGCCCTGGAGCCGCAAGAATGTTCTCCGTTTCGGATTCCGGTCCCATAAGCCTTTCATGCGGACTGGCCAGAGCACACAGGTCCAGACAATACTGCAGGGCCTCCTCCACGGAGTTCACTTCCTTCACTGTGGCCGAAATGGCCACGGAACGCTCCTTCCAAAGCTCAATGACATTCCGATTCACAGACATCTCTCCATGTAGTGACAAAATTCCATATCTACGTATCCATTCGAAGGACTATTCTTCAATCCAGCGGGCAGAACGCTCTACAGCACGATGCCAGTCGTGAAGCAGCTTCTCCCGTTGATCTGCTGACATAACTGGTTCAAAGCGCCGATCAAGTTTCCACAATGCGCCAACTTCTTCTTCACTTTCCCAGAATCCCACGGCAAGTCCAGCAAGGAACGCGGCACCAAGAGCCGTTGTTTCCGTCACTGTGGGACGTTCCACAGGCACGCCAAGCACATTGGCCTGACATTGCATAAGCATGTTATTCCTGCTTGCTCCACCATCCACTCTCAACGTGGACAGCGATACCCCGGAATCCTTTTCCATACAGGCCATGATGTCCAGCGTCTGAAGCGCAATGGACTCAATGGCAGCCCGGGCAAGGTGTCCACGAGTAACCCCTCGTGTCAACCCCACAAGAGTTCCTCGGGCATACTGATCCCAGTACGGAGCTCCAAGCCCGGCAAAGGCCGGCACAAAGAAGACGCCTCCATTATCGGGGACACTGGCTGCCAACGGTTCAATTTCAGAAGCTTCACTGATCAGCTGAAGCCCATCACGCAGCCACTGTACTACTGCACCGGCAATGAACACACTGCCCTCAAGGGCATATTCCAGCCCATTCGCACGCTTCCATGCCACTGTAGTCAACAGATTGTTCGCACTTTTCCGGGCCTGACTTCCGGTATGCATGAGCAGAAAACAGCCTGTTCCATAGGTATTCTTGGCCATCCCCGCGTGCAGACAGGCATTCCCATAGGTAGCAGCCTGCTGATCTCCGGCATCTCCGGCAATGGGCAGTCCAGCGCCAAGGAATTCCGGGTGCATGACTCCCATAACTCCAGATGAAGGAACCACTTCCGGCAGCATGGAGCGAGGGATGGACAGCAGATCCAGGAGCTCATCATCCCATGTTCCCGTATGAATATTGAACAGCAATGTCCGACTGGCATTGGAGGCATCAGTCACATGCCGCATTCCTTTGGTAAAATTCCAGATCAGCCATGAGTCTACCGTCCCGAACAGAAGCTCCCCTGCTTCAGCCTGTGCACGGGCTCCGGGGACATGGTCCAGAATCCATCTGACCTTGGTTCCCGAAAAATAGGCATCCAGCACCAGTCCCGTCTTCTCGGCAAAAATGGCCTCTTTGCCTGCTGCACGCAATTCGTCACAGAATCCAGCCGTCCGCCGGTCCTGCCAGACAATGGCGTTATAGACGGGAGCACCGGTACGCCTGTTCCAGACAATTGTTGTTTCTCTCTGATTTGTAATTCCCACAGCTGCAATTTCCGAAGCATCAGCTCCAGCCTGAGCCAGACAGCGTGCCGCCACACTGAACTGGCTGTCAAAAAGTTCGTTCGGATTGTGTTCCACCCAACCTGGCTGCGGATAATGCTGTGTAAATTCCTGCTGAGCCATTCGGATAATATCACCATTGCGATCAAAAAGAATGGCCCTTGAACTGGTTGTTCCCTGATCCAGGGCGAGAACATACTTGAGCATAATCTCTCCTTCAAACTTGCAGCATTTGGCATCATACGAAACAATAGCTGTCATGGACTCTCTCCTCGAACTGCTGACGAAGAGAATTGGCTGGTATATTTTCCTTTTTGAAAGGCAGATCTGGCTTCAGCATACAACCGGAGCACGTGTTTTTTCGCATTCTTCCAAAGGTCATAACGAAAGGGAACCAGCCCTTGGACAGAAGTTTCCTGTTTTGAATGGCTATTTTTTCCATAATAAAAATTATCCGGTAATTCCACACATAAAAAAATGTTGCTACATCAAATTCAGTGTAAATTTAATGTTACATTTTCTCGACAAGTCTGTACATTAAGGCTACAGTTCGCGTATTAGCAAGTCTGCCTCAGACTTTGAGAAGGATTCATTTCTGGACGATTATTTTCGTTATCAGACATACGGAGTTCATTTATGAAAAA
>CAMLXE010000203.1 GCA_946490455.1 uncultured Desulfovibrio sp.
TCACCGGTGACATTCTTCACTATCCCTACAGTAATTTTCGAGAACATCTGGACAAGATCAACGCCTATGCCCAGCAGGGGGCCGATGATCTTGCGGCCAGAGGGAAACGTGGCGGCATCCTTGCAGGGCTGGCGCACGGCTTCGGACGTTTTTTGCGCATCTATGTGCTGAAAAAAGGATTTCTTGACGGCAGAGCCGGTTTTATCAATGCGGCGCACGGAGCCTTTTATGCCTTCCTCAAATATGTACGAGTCAACGAAGGCGACTGGGGTTCCCCCTACAATCATGGATAACGCAGGGAGTAAGAACAATGGCACAGCTCAAGTACAAACGGGTACTGCTCAAGCTCAGCGGCGAAGCTCTGGCGGGAGAGAAGCAGATAGGTATTGACCCGCATACGGTTTCAAAGATATGTGCAGAAATTGCCCATGTGGTTGATCTGGGGCTCGAAGTAGCGCTGGTTATTGGTGGCGGAAACATTTTCCGTGGTCTTTCGGCCTCGGCAGAAGGTATGGACCGCTCATCGGCCGACTATATGGGAATGCTGGCTACCGTGCTGAATGCACTGGCTGTACAGGATGCCCTGGAAAAAACCGGACACCCTACTCGGGTACTCTCTGCCATTGCCATGCAGGAAGTCTGCGAACCCTATGTTCGCCGCCGCGCCATGCGCCATCTGGAAAAGGGACGCGTCATCATCTGTGCGGCAGGAACGGGCAATCCCTACTTCACAACGGACACGACCGCCGCTCTGCGTGGCATGGAACTCAAGTGCGACGCCATCATCAAGGCCACCAAGGTAGATGGTGTCTATGACAAGGACCCCATGAAGCATGATGACGCCATCATGTTCAAACACCTCAGCTACGAGGACACCCTGCGCCGTCATCTCAAGGTCATGGACTCCACGGCCATCACGCTGGCGGAGGAGAACAGAATGCCCATCATCGTCTGCAACATGTTCAACGGAAGCATCAAAAAGGTGGTTACCGGGGAGAATCCGGGGACCACGATTGAAGGAGATTAAGCATGGACAAGGATACGGTTCTGCTCGAAGCCGAAGAAAAAATGGAAAAGGCCCTGACCAGCCTGGACCGTGAGTTTGGTCGCCTCCGGACGGGACGCGCCTCCACAAGTCTCGTGGATCCCATCAAGGTTGACTACTACGGGACTCCCACGCCCATCAGTCAGCTGGCTTCCGTTGCCGTTCCGGACAGCCGGACCATCACGATCCAGCCATGGGACCGCGGTGCTTTCGCCGGTGTGGAAAAGGCCATCCTCAAGTCTGATCTTGGTCTTACGCCCATCAACGATGGCAAGATTATCCGCATTTCCATTCCCCCGCTGACCGAAGAGCGCCGTAAGGAACTGGCCAAGATTTCCCGCAAGTATGGGGAAGATGCCAAGGTGGCCGTCCGTAACGTACGCCGTGACGCCAATGACCAGCTCAAAAAGCTGGAAAAGGAAAAGGTCATTTCCGAAGATGAGCTGAAAAAGGCCATCGACGATGTTCAGAAGCTGACCGACAAATATGTGGCCAAGGTCGATGAAAAGTGCCAGGCCAAAGACAAGGAAATCATGGACCTGTAAGTTTCGGGAACGCCCCGCAGCCTCTCAGCGCGGGGCGACCTTTCTCTGGAAGCGATCTCATGTCAGCATCCTTATCCATGCTTCCCACGCATCTTGCCATCATCATGGATGGAAACGGCCGCTGGGCCCAGGCACGCGGACTGTCTCGCAGCGAAGGACACAAGGCGGGCGTTCATGCCGTCAAATCCATCGTAACCGAATGCCGTAAGCTCGGTATTCCCCACCTGACTCTCTATACGTTCTCTCAGGAAAACTGGGGACGCCCAAGAGAAGAAGTCGCCCTTCTCTTCCAGCTGCTGGTCAGCTTTCTGGGGCAGGAACTCCCATCCATGCTGGAAAACGACATTCGTCTGCGCGTATTCGGCGAAATTTCAGAATTGCCGCTGGCTGCACGTTCAGCCCTGAATCATGCACTGAAAAAGACAGAACATTGCGCCAGCATGACCGTGAATCTGGCCCTCAACTATTCGGGCCGAGCCGAAATTCTCCGAGCTGTCCGTGCCCTGCTTGCCAAGGGGCTATCTCCCAATGACCTGACCGAAGAAGCGTTTGCAGCCGAACTCTATACCGCAGGTCAGCCTGATCCTGATCTGATCATCCGCACCAGCGGTGAATGCCGGCTCAGCAATTATCTTCTTTATCAGAGTGCCTACAGCGAACTCTATTTTACCTCCGTCCTCTGGCCGGATTTTGGCGTACCGGAACTGCATGAAGCCCTCAGAGCCTATGCAGGCCGCAACCGCCGTTTTGGTCTTACCCAGGAGCAGACTCAATGATTATTGACTCGAAGCACTTTCCCCGCATCATCACTGGCGCTGTACTCATTTTCATTCTTGTGGTAGCGCTTGCGCTTTCGGGTCCCTATCTCTTTGCGTTGCTTCTGCTCTTCACTCTGGTGGGACTCTGGGAATTTTACAGCATGTTCTGGCCAAACCATGCCAACCTTGGCGGTCGCATCCTTGGTGTTGTGCTTGGCGGTCTCATTCTTGCCGCCACATGGCACCATCCGGATAACCTCGTTCCTGCCATCGGTGCGGCCACTCTTGCTCTTGCCTGCACATTTCTTTTCAGCTGGGCAAAAGACGATACCCATCGTTTTACTGAGGTAGCTGTTCTTGGCGCCGGCATTCTCTATGTGCCTCTTCTCCTCATGCCGGCCATGTGGCTTTCTCTTCCTGAGCAGTGTCTCCTGCTCTGCATCCCCGCAGTCTCGGATACAGTTGCCTACTTTGTGGGATCACGTTTTGGAAAACACAAGATATGGCCCAAGGTCAGTCCCAAGAAAAGTGTGGAAGGCAGTATTGCCGGTCTCGTGGCTGCCATGCTGGTCAGCCTTGGTTTTGGTCTGAGCCTTGGTAACGGCCAGTTGGGTTCCTTCCTTCTGCTCGGCCTCGCTCTCGGTATCATGGCACAGCTCGGAGACTTCTTCGAGTCCGCTCTGAAACGCTCGCGTTCCGTCAAGGATTCCGGAAAAATTCTGCCCGGTCACGGTGGTATTCTCGATCGTGTGGACAGCCTGCTTTTCGTCATCCCAAGCTACGCCATTGCCACGTCATTCTGGACTTTCTTCTAAGCAGCCCAGGCGCAACAAAATCTGTCAGCATCTTTTTCTCCCGGAGACGCCTCACACATCTTGCGAGTTTTCTCCGGGAGAAATGTTTCTGGAGGTCTGCTCTGCTCACTGTTACAGGTCGCTCAGATGCTTCCGCAATCCTGTCCGGAAAGGGCTTCTTATACTCTTCCAAGAGTTATCCTCCAAATATTCCTTCGGAAACGCTCCGGAAGCATAAAGACAGGTCTGTGTATTTCGAATCGGTTGCCTATGCCGAAAAACAGCCAGGTTGTCGCTGGTCAAGCTGGATCATATTCATTGGGAGACCTGCTGTGTCATCAGATCAAAATGGCGGAAACCGGCCCGACGTATGGAATCAATGATGGTTACAAGTCTCTCCAGGGCAAGCTGCCGATCTGCCCGAATCTGAATGCGTTCTGAAAAGAGAAGACATCTTCTCAGCTCATCTTCCAAATTCTCCGCAGAGACCTCCACATTGTTCAGATACACATTTTCCTGATTCACTGTAAGAATAGCCTCCCTTTTTTCTGTTTTTTTGGATGTAGAGGCAACTGGCAAATCAACCGGAATCCCCTCTTCCGGTGAAAAGTGCAGAGTCAGGGCAAAAAAAAGCAGAAGCAGAAACACCACATCCACAAGAGGTGTAAGACTCATGATGTGGCGGGTGCGTCGTCTAGTCTCCACAGGCACCTCGTGTCACGCGGCAGGTATCTGTCACCTCTCGGATTTTCTGGACGATTTCTGAAACTCCATTGTCCAGGAAATGGAGAGCAACGTGGACGGGAAGCGCCACCAGGAGTCCGGCTGCCGTTGTGATCAGGGCTTCCCATATGCCGCTGGCAAGCATGGACGGATCTACGCCGGAACCGTGCGCGCCAATAGCCTGAAAGGTTCCGATCCTCCCCGTCACTGTACCGGTAAGACCAAGAATGGGAGAT
>CAMLXE010000204.1 GCA_946490455.1 uncultured Desulfovibrio sp.
TTCCTGCAACCGGAACTTCCGTTCCGCAGCGGCGAAGTCGCTTTATGGCCCTTTCACCACCTCTTGTCAACTCTTTTCCCAATTTTTTTTCAAAACCTGGTCTCACCATTTGGGCATATCAATTTTATCCACATTTAACCACTTAGTTTTTCAATTCTTTTTTCCTTCTTGCCGATTACACCGGAGCAGCGTATTACGGTTTTGTCTTCTTTGCACGGGACTCGGTAGCGTATCCGCCCCGCTCTCAGGAGCAAAACCGATCAATCAATGATGTGTATTCAGATCCGCTGCCTTTTCTTTCACTCGAACCCCAAGGTTCCTATGCAACACGCCCCCATCTGTCTGCGCCATTCCGTCATTTTTGTATATTCTCTTCTTCTCCTTCTTCTTGTCGGAGTTGCCCACGCTGAACCCCAATCTGGAGTTCCTCTTACGGCTGCTCCACAGCAGCCTGCCGTAGTTACGGAGCCTCAGCCCTTACTCAATAATAGAAATGGAGGGGCCTCCTCCCCAGGGCTAAATCTCCTCCCTGTTCCCGATCAGCCAATTCAGCCTTTGCCGACTTCCGATGACGTATTCCTTCCCATGCAATGGCTTGCTGATGACACGGGCTCTCTGGGACTGCGCGAAATCCTGACGCCAGACTCCCAAAAGCTGTTTACCCCCTATACGGAAGGAACACTGCCACACAAGTCTGGGACATTCTGGCTTCGCCTCCCTCTCTCCGGACCATTTCCTACAGAACCGGTTCTGGATCTGAATACACGTATTGCCGATCAGCTTCCGGGAACGCCTCAGGTATGGCTGGCCCAATCTGACGGAACAGGTACTCTCCTTCGTTCCACCAGCAATGGTTTGTATCCCCTGCCATCCTCCATTTCCGAAGGAACTGCCGTCTATCTCAAAATCAATGGGCTGCCTGCTCCGGGCTTTGCCCCCTCACTCATCAGCAAGGCATCCATTGGTCTTGCTGATGAAGTAGGAGAAGCCATTCTGCTCGCAGTTCTTGCGGTGACCCTCTTCATCTGTCTGTTGCGCGGTCTGACGGAACGCCGCGAATGGCGCATGTGGGCGGCTCTCTATATCGGGGCAATCTGGGTCCAGGCTTTCTGGGGACTTCCCGCAACAACCGCAGGTGTCGTCAGTCGCTGGGATCTTCCCGGTCTGCTTTCTCCGGGCGTTGCGTTACTGATCCTTCCCCATATTGGTCGCCACATCATGCAGACCAGGGATCACTCCCCTGTCCTCGATTTTCTTTACACGCTTCTGGGACTTGCCGGCATGCTGCTGGTCGCGGTGCCTCTGCTTCCAGACTACGCATGGACACTCCGCTATCTGCCCCTCTGGCCACTTTTTTCTCTTCTGCTTCTTCCCCTCTGTCTGGCATCCTGTGTACGCCACCTGCCCGGAGCAAAACGCTTTTTCCTGATCTGTCTGCTTCCTTCACTTGGCGTTCTGATCCCACACTTTTTGTCCATTCCTGAAACCGAATGGCTGACAACCGGTGCCATTACCCTCCTCCCATCCATTGGCCTCACCCTGAGTGCCCTGCTTGCTGCACTGGTTCGCAGTCCCAAACCTCTTCCTGTTCCCAATAGGAAAAGAGGCAACCGCCGAACCGAATCCAGAGGGCATACGCCTACGGCGCCTCTCACCTTTAATGAACCCTTGAGCATGGGCAACGAAGAAGCTTCCGAACTCACGCTTCGGGGCATGGATGAACCCGACAGAACGCCCCGTATGGAGCCGCCACTTCCTGTCAATGAAGCCCTGCAGCATGAAAAGGAAAGAAAAGCTGGACACATTCTTCCCGGTGCCCTGCGCACAACGCTGACATCCGGGCAGGTGGAAGGACTCCTTCGTTCTCCCCTTGATGCCCTGTTGCGGGAAATTGCGGCACTGGACCAGATGAATCTCGGCCCAGAAGCCAGAAAACGGCTTGATACACTCAGTCGGGCAGGAAAGACACTGACCGCTCTCATCGGCAACATGTCACGAACGGCCGTGCAGCCGGAAAAGGCTGTGGCGCCTCAGCTGACGGAAACCTTTGATCTCTACCAGCTCCTGCTCGAAGTGCATGATGCCGTTCAGGATCAGGCCGAAGCCAAGAATCTGGGGCTGACCTGGTTCACTGCGCCTCACCTGCCGCGCTACTATGACGGCCAGCGAATTCAGCTTGCAGAAGTGCTGGAGATGCTCACAGAAAGTGCGGTTCTTGCTACGGACCGCGGCATGGTACAAATCCGGGCCCAGCGTGTTCCCGAAAGTACAGACCCGGGCCATCTCCTGTTCACCATTTCTGATACGGGAGCAGGCATTCCGCCGTTCTCCCGCAGTTCTCTGGCCTTTGTCCGTGCCTGGGAACTCGCCGCAGCGGGAGGAAACAGCATTTCACTGGTCAGCAAACCTGAAGGAACCACCATATCCTTCAGCATGCACCTGACGGCCCGTTCTGCCGAGATTCCTCTGGTCCGATCCGAAACGCTGGACAAGGAACTGGTCTCCAAATTACCGGCCAGCTCTCTCCGGATTCTGGTTGTAAGCGGCGTTTCGGCCAATCGCCAGCTGCTGGCCTACTACCTGAACGAGCTTCCCCACGAAATTCTTGAGGCACGGACACCGGAAGAAGCACAGCAGGTATACTGCAATGCACCAGGTGCCCTGATTATTTTTGACGATGATATGCCGGAGGAAGCCATTGCCAAGGCCATAGCTGCCATCCGCATTTTTGAAGGCGAGTACAACTTCCCTCTGGCCTCCATTCTGGCACTTGTCTCAAATGATGAGCAGAGGGAACGCCTGCGCCGGGCAGGATGCACGCACACGCTCATGAAGCCTGTTGTCCGCAAGGATCTTCGCCACCTGACGCTCAGACTGGCTCCTGTACCTCGCCGATATAAGGATACCGAACCAGCTGAAGACCTGGCTGCCGAAACGGATCTTCCCAACAGGGAAACGACCGTACAGGTCTCTCCTCTACAGCCTCCCCTGCCGCTTCCTGAAGAAAAGACACCGGAAAAGAAACGTCCCGGTTTTCTGGCACGTCTTCTGGGTCGAGGGAAAAACTCGGGCAAACAGTCCGAACAGCGTTCCGCAGGACAGGGGCTGGCACTTCTGGAAAAGGGGAAGTCTTCCAGTGTGGGAGATCCCATGCCCATTTCACGCGTTTCCAGAACAGATGGCCCAGAACAGTCTCATGATACAGCGCCCGCAGACGCAACGTCATTGGTTTCAAAGCAGGCGGCAGCAGCTTCACAGGAACCGGATCGTCCCTCACGCCGGCATCAGCCAGCTCCGGCAGTGTGGACTCCCTTCTCGGAAAATCGCCTGTCGTCTTCAGGAGAATGGGTTGGCGAGCCCATGCCCATTCCCAAGAAATCAGCGGAGTCCCAAGCTGCCAGCTCACCTGCTCAGGAAGAAGCTCGTACGGCAGCTTCCCCGGAACATCTTGAATGGGTTGGCGAACCCACTCCCATTGTCCGAAAGAAGGAATCGCCGAAAGAGAAGGCTCCTCTTTCCCTTTCCCCGCTGAATGTTTCCAGAGCAGAAAGAGAAAGTAACAGGGTAAAGCCTGCAGTATCAGAGGCCCCCATTGATCTCGTGGAATGGGTTGGCGAGCCCATGCCCATTCCCAGGAAAAAGGAAGCCCCTCTGAGCATGACTCCCACCGCGAAAACAGAGCTGAAACTTGAGGCACAGGACATCACGCTGGATCTGCCGTCTGCGAATCAGGGCCTTACGCTGGATTCCGTCAGACGGGAGCCTGAAAAACGTAACTCCCGGACAGCAGGAAGTACGCCTCTGCCGGATCTGTTTGGTGCGGGTTCCGATAATGATGACGCACAGCCCCTGAAACTGCTGGATGATGTTGTAGAACTTGGGGTCAACGCGCCTGAAGATCACGATCTGTCATCCGCGTCTGTGCAGAAATCAGTTTCTTCCTCTCAGGACGACGCAGAGAATCAGGAAAAGATGATGTCCGAAGCCCCATCCACTCATGAGACTTCCGCCGGACATGACAGCATTCATGACGATACTGTGAAAGATGAACTGAATCCTGATGACAAGCATTCCCGCGGGGAAGATTC
>CAMLXE010000205.1 GCA_946490455.1 uncultured Desulfovibrio sp.
CATATATGTATGGCACCCAGGTGTCACCTTTGTTTGATTGCCGACAACGTTTGATTTTACAGGAGTACATCAATGTCCGTAAAGCTGAGACTCACCCGCATGGGCAGCAAGAAGCGTTCCTTTTTCCGCATCGTAGCTACAAACAGCGCCTCCCGTCGTGACGGCCGTCCGCTGGAATTCCTTGGCTACTACAATCCTCAGGTCAATCCTGTTGAAGTGAAGGTTGATGCCGAAAAGGTACAGAAGTGGCTTGATCTTGGTGCTGAAATGTCCGACACCGTGCGTTCTCTTCTCAAGAAGGCCGCCAAGGCTGACGCCTAGTTCCCATACTTTGGAGACCCTTTTTGAAGGGCGGCCCGGCTTGACCTGCGGGGTTCTGTCGGACCGCCTTCCCGTTTTGAGGGACGGAAAAGACCGGGACGCCTGTGCGAGGTACGGATACTGGACGTAAGGTCCGGTAGCTGCCAAAAGGATTTTATTGATGAAGGATTTCGTGGAATTTATCGCCAGAGGGCTGGTGGACAAACCGGAAGAGGTGCAGGTAACCGAGTCCGAGGGAGAGCAGGGCGAAGTGCTGGAACTACGCGTTGCCAAGGAAGATCTCGGTAAGGTTATTGGCAAACAGGGGCGTACGGCCCGTGCATTGCGTATCCTTCTCGGCGCAGCTTCATCCAAGGCTCGGAGACGGGTCATGCTCGAAATCGTGGAGTAAGGCCATGTCTGCGCCCGACAATCTTATTGAAGTGGGCGTATTGACTCGTCCTCATGGGATCCGTGGAGAAATCCACATTAATTATTATGCGGAATCTCTGGATCTTTTGCTTTGCGGTAAGGTCTATCTTCAGGCTGGCAACCGGGAACCCAGGAGAGTGGAGGTAGAATCCGTTCGCCTGCATGGAGGAATGCCTCTGGTGCGTTTTGCCGAAGCGCCGGATAGAACTTCGGTTGAAGTCCTCCGGGGCCAGACGCTTCTTGTGGAAGAAACATCGCTTCCTGAACCGAATGAGGATGAAGTCTATCTGCACGAGATGCTGGGGCTTGATGTTCTGTTGGATACAGATGGCAGCCGTCTTGGAACCCTTGATCATGTGCTGTTTCATGGAGAGCAGGAAATTTGGTCCATCGTGACCCCGGAAGGACGTGAAGTCCTGTTGCCTGCTGTTCCCGAATTTGTGACGTCGATTGATCTGGATGCAGGAAGCATCAGAATTGTACCGCCAGAAGGGCTTCTTGAGCTTTATCTGGGGCAGGACACACCACACACGAACAGCTGATTGGGCTCTGGCCGTTTTTCCCCGTCTGGGTTTTCTCATGCGGGGCTTTTTTATGTTATCAGGCAGCTTCGACAAGCTGCCTGATTTCCTTTTCAGACTTGATTCTGCCAAGATCCTGAAGGGGCCTGAACAAACTGGGTTCATTTCAGAGAACAGAACCGTCCATGTATCATCCATTAATGGTGATTCAATGGAGATCCGGCCTTCGATGGAGTCGGGACTGCTGCAAGGCGGAGACTTGGTCGTCAGTTCAGTGGATTGTATCGGAGGGCAGGGAACTGGATGGTACAACGGGATCGTGTTCAGGCTTTGTCTGCTTCCTGCTCCAGCTCAAGAAGTGCCATATGGGCAGCTTCCTGCTCGGCCCGTTTGAGACCTGGTGCACTGGCCCGGAAGAGGCGACCATCCGGGAGCTGGACATGAACCGAAAAAATCTTGGCATGTTCCGGTCCTTGTGTTTCTTCCAGAACATAAACGGGAAGGTCTCTGAAGAGTTTCTGAGTGGCTTCCTGAAGCTTGGTCTTATAGTCCTTGCGTCGGGTACCGGAGGTGTCCTGAGGCCAGCGATGCTCGTACAGGTTTTCGATGACCTCGCGAGCCCTGTCCATTCCGCCGTCCAGAAAAACACCTCCAAAGACGGCTTCCATGGCGTCGGCAAGCAGAGCATCCCGATTCCTGCCTCCCTGATTTTCTTCACCGCGTGCAAGGCGCAGTTCCTTGTCCAGATGCAGCTCTCTGGCCAGACAGGCCAGAGCAGATTCATTGACAAGGCTGGAACGGAGTCGAGTCAGTTCCCCTTCCCGTGCTTCAGGAAAGCGGGCAAAAAGCTGTGCCGAAACGACAATTTCCAGAACCGCATCGCCGAGGAATTCAAGTCGCTCGTTGTGCGCGTTGCCGGTGCCGTGTTCATTGGCCCACGAACTGTGAGTCACAGCAAGAAGAAGCAGTGATTTGTCCCGGAAATGATAGTGAAGGCGTTCCTGAAAATTTTCGAGTGTCATGGTCAAGGCCTCATTGAAAGTTCTGTCGCAGGGCGATGTAGCATGGGCAGGATATCAAGGCAAATCCGTTATCCGGTACAGGTCTGGTTGGGAGAAAAGCTGCTCCCAGCAGGCGGTTTCCCCGTTTGACAGCTGCTGTGGGGCTGAGAGGCCTGCTGTCAATACGTTAAACCTGTTCCAGGTCCATGCCCTGAGTGGAAAAATTTTGTACAGACGCAGTTGAAGGGAATGGGCAGAGGGCCTCCTGTCGGATTCCTTTCTGTATTCTGCGGTTCATGCTCAACATCCTTTTGCTGAATATAGTACTCTGTTGGGCTGTAATTGAAGACTGTCCACATGGCAGAACGGGCAGGAGACCTGCCTGAGAATTCGGAGAAAAGACAGTGGCGGGAGGTTGCGGCCTTCTGTTGGAATCAGAATGGCGGCAGGGAGGCTCTGGCATGAACATGCCCGGAATGGCAGTTTACAGTCGCCTGCTTCGGAAAAGTGTGCAGATTCATTTTATTATGCTGAAACGGGACACGAAGGTTATGGCTGAAAGAAGTCATTCCAGGCAGAAGGTGACGAACAAACCTTGACAGTCCATTCGAGACCCCCTAACAATACCCGATATTTGTTTGCAAGGAGCGTTTCATGTCCAAACCCATTCGGATGTTCAAGCTGGTTTCCGGGGATCTTGTTCTCGGTAAATATGATGAAGAAGCCAATGTTCTTGAAGACGTGGCCTACATTCAGGTTGTGCCCACCCAGCAGGGTGTGCAGATGGTTATGCTTCCCTACGGCTATCCCTTTGAACAGGAATTCAAGGGGGTCATTTCTGGAAAGCATTTCATGTTTGCCTTCTCGCGGTTGCCCGATGATCTGGAAACCAAGTATCTGGAAGCCTGCACAAAGCTGACATTGTCCAAGAGCGGGCTGGTTGGAGCCGACGGCAGTGTGAGCGGCCTTATCAAGTAAGGTTCTTTCTCTTTGCATATGCCGCCCCCACCGTCGTTTTTTCGGCGTCTGGGGGCGTCCTTTTTCAATCTTCCTTCGCCCGACGGTCTTTTCATGAAAGAATTGCTCTCGTTGTTTCCCAGACCCAGTCATTACATTGGTACGGAAGAGGGGTCAGTACACAAGGACCCTGCCTCGGTACGCCTGCACTGTGCACTGGCTTTCCCGGATCTTTACGAGGTGGGGATGTCCTATCTCGGGCACAAGATTCTGTATGCCATCCTGAATCGACGGGATGACATCTTTGCCGAGCGTGTCTATGCGCCGTGCCGCGAAACAGGTGACCTCCTGCGCAGGCATGACGTCCGGCTGGCTACGCTGGAAAGCGATACGCCCATTGACAGAACACACATGTTCGCTTTCGCCATTACGCATGAGCTGTGCTATACCAATGTGCTGTACATGCTGGATCTGGCCGGCATTCCTTTGAGAAGCCGCGATCGTGGAGACGACTTGTTCCGCTGGCCTCTGATTGTGGCCGGTGGAGGCTGTGCCATAGCTGCAGAACCATTGACGCCATTCATGGATGTCATGTTGCTGGGTGAAGGTGAGGAACTTGTGCCAGAATTTTGTGATCTGGTAATTCGGGCCAGATCGGAAGGCTGGACGCGGACACGGCTGCTTGAAGAGGCTGTACGCATTCCGGGGGTTTATGTCCCCTCCTTTTATGAACATGATGCACAGGGTATCCTGAAAGCACTGCGCCCCAATCTGCCTGTTCCGGGACGTCGTATTGTGGCTGATTTTGATACGGCAGCATATCCTGAAAGTCAGGTTGTCCCCTTTGGGGCTGTACACAACCGTCTGAGTCTGGAG
>CAMLXE010000206.1 GCA_946490455.1 uncultured Desulfovibrio sp.
CCCAGCCTGATTTGCGACCATGGGCATGAGTACGGCCAGGAGAGCCATATCGGCAATGGAACCTTCAAAAGCATAGACGATGAATGCGGACAGGGCCGAAGTCAGCATGTTGATGATCAGCCACGGCAATCGCATGCGCACGGAATCCAGCCACGGCGTGTCCACACTTTCATCCTGACCGGCACCCACCATGCCCAGCAGATCTGCGCTGGCCTCATCCTGCATGACATCAAGAATATCGTCGTATGTGGCGACGCCCAGAAGACGGCCTTCATAGTCCACAACAGGCATGGCCATGAAGTTGTAGTGGCTCATCCGTCTGGCGACTTCTTCCCGATTGGTATCGTAGCGCACGGCAATGACATCCTGATCGTGAATTGCATCCCGGAGAATCGTTCCCGGCTTGGAAAGCATGAGGTCGCGCAGAGAAAGGACGCCTACCAGCTTGTCATCCTCGTCCACCACATAGGCATAGTAGGGAATTTCCATGTCTTCTTCCATGCCCCGGCGAATCTGCTTGATGGCCTTGTCAACCGTCATATCCTGCTCCAGCAGGATGATTTCGGTATTCATGATGCCGCCGGCCGTTTCCGGGTCAAAGGCCAGAAGACGTCGAAGTTCTTCCGCATCTTCCTTGTTCAGATTGTTCAGGAGAACATCGCGGTGGCCTTCTTCCAGTTCATCCAGAACGTCGGCGGCATCGTCAGGGTCCATTTCGGCGATGATCTGTGCCGCTTCATCAGGATCAAGGTTTTCCAGTACGTCAACAGCAACATCTTCATCCAGCTCGGCAAGAGCCTCGGCCGCCTCATCGGCAGGCAGGTGCCGCATCAGGCAAACCTGTTCCTTGAGGCTCAGGTTTTCGATATGTTCTGCCATGTCGGCAGGATGAGCAAATTCTGTATCCTCTGGGTCCCCTTTTTCAGCACATTGGGCAAGAGCTTTCTGGCGAGTATTTTCAGCCTGAATATCAGGTTGTTCCTTTGGGGAGGATATTTTTTCGACGTCGCTCATCGTTTCTCCTTTTTGCCTCTGCTGACCTGACGCCAGACGGAAAATACACTTCAGGGCAGGCGGGTTGCCCCGGTCCATAAGATGGAAGCTGGATTGCGGCTGCAACGTATGGACAGCATCCGGTAAAGATAACCTGATTCAGGAATCGGCTTCTCTCGCAGCTGAAATTTCCATCATGAAAGCATGTTGGTATCTTTGCCTCTATCTGAAATTGCTCTCTGTTCTTCCCGTTTCAGTATCCGCATCTGCCCGATATTGAACTTTTTTGAACAGAGTTGGGAAATACTGTGGGATAATCCAGAATTGCCGCTTCATCGCTTGACGAAACCGGACTCGCCACCTACTAAACGAAAAGCACTGTTGCGTACGGCCTCGTTGGGCCTGAGTACGTTTTTGCCTATCACATATTCAGGGTTTACATCTGCGTTGTTCTCAACGTCATGTAGCACTGCTAAGGATACGGGACAAGAATGCTTTTACCAGATTTTTCAGAATATTTTTGCGGAGAGGCCGGAAGATATCTGGATTCGGTTCTCAGACTGGCTCTCGCAGAAGATGGACAGGATATGACGTCCGATGGCGTGTTCTCTCCGGAGGATCAGCTTCGGGCAATTATTGTTGCCAAGGAGCGAACGCATCTGTCGGGATTTCCCGTAATTCCTCTGGTCATGCAGCTTTGTGCCTCTCTTTGCCCTGCATCAGGCGAGGAGTTTGCATGGGAACAGCTGGCAGGAGAAGGTGAAATCGTTTCCGCGGGACATGTTGTCGCCAGGCTGTCCGGACCTGCCCGAAATGTTCTCCGGGCAGAGCGCGTCATTCTGAACTTTGTGAGCCACCTTTCCGGAATAGCCAATCTTACTGCGCGATATGTCAAGGAGCTTGAAGGCACTGGTGTCCGCCTCCTTGATACACGCAAGACACTTCCCGGCCTGCGGTATCCTGACAAGTATGCCGTTCTCTGTGGTGGCGGGCACAACCACAGACGGAATCTGTCCGAGATGCTGATGCTGAAAGATAATCATATCGACGCGGCCGGTTCCATGACCAATGCTGTGACAATGCTGAGAAAACGGTATGTGCCCTGCCCTCCCATTGAGGTTGAATGCCGTAATGAGGCAGAAATACGGGAAGCTGTCGCCTGTCAGGTGGAGCGCATCATGCTCGACAACATGACCCCGTCCATGCTCCCGTCAGCCCTGAGCCTCATTCCTTCCAGTATCGAAACTGAAATCAGTGGCGGCATTACGCTTGAAAATATTCGTACCTATGCCACTGCAAGCTCTCGCCGGCCGGATTTCATTTCTGTCGGGCGACTCACCCACTCGGCTGTTGCCGCAGACTTCAGCATGCGCATTGCCAAGGATGGTGCCGTATGATTTCTTTTCCTCAGACATCCTCATGTGAAAGTTCCATTGAAAGGTTGCGTGCCTCCCTTGGCAGTCGTGTGACGCTTGTCGGGCATCATTACCAGCAGGAAGCAATCGTCAGACATTGTGATTTTCGTGGTGATTCTCTTGAACTGGCTCGACGTGTGCCGCATATCGATTCTCCGCATATTGTCTTTTGCGGAGTGTACTTTATGGGCGAATCGGCAGCATTGCTTGCGAGAGAAGGGCAGCAGGTCCATCTTCCGGAACTCAGCGCCGACTGTGTCATGGCACGCATGGCACCCGCCACGCTTCTGGATCGGGTTCTTGCCCGTCTGACAGCATCTGGCCGTAAGCTGATTCCTCTCGCCTACGTCAACACCTCCCTTGATGTGAAAGGGGTGGTCGGACGCTATGGCGGCGCTGTCTGCACATCGGCCAATGCCGAGCAGATGCTGCGCTGGGCTCTGGATCAGGGTGACGGCGTTCTGTTCCTGCCGGACAGGAATCTTGCACGCAATACCGCAGCTGTCATGGGTATTCCGGAGAAGGATATCTATCAGCTGGACATCCGTCAGCGTGGGGAAAACATTGATGTTTCTGCAGCGGATCATGCGTCTCTTGTCCTCTGGCCGGGGCTGTGTTCCATTCATGCACGGTTTTCTGCGGCTCAGATAGAAGCCGTTCGCAAAGCGGATCCCTCCTGCCGGGTCATTGTGCATCCCGAATGCGCACCAGAGGTGGTCAAAGCCTCCGATGCGGCTGGTTCCACTTCTTATATCATCAAGTATGTCGAATCTGCGCCAGAAGGGTCACATATTTGTATCGGAACGGAGATCAATCTGGTTCAGCGGCTGCAGCAGCAGTATGCCGGCCGTCTCAGGGTGGAACCGCTGCGCGCAAGCGCCTGTTCGCATATGGCCAGGGTTACGCCGGAAAAGCTGCTCGCCACATTGACAGGCATTGAGAATGGGACCGCAAGGCCCGTTACCGTCAATCCTGCCGTGCGTGAACCGGCAAAGACTGCAATCGAACGCATGCTTGAAGCATGTGCCCCATCTCGCTAGACTCGGGAAACATTTTTCTGCGAGTCCGGTGGAGACTCGTGAGGGAATGTCCTGAAGCCTGCATATAGAAGGAGCCTTTGGGGCCCCGTAAGAAAAGAAGGCACTATGACACAACAGAGGATACAGACCCAGGTTCTCATTATCGGCGCGGGCATCAGCGGCAGTACGGCTGCGCTTGTACTTGCCGATGCCGGTCATGAAGTAACGCTGGTTGTTCCTGGGAAAGAACTTGACGGAGGCAATTCAGCACTCGCACAGGGCGGAATTGTCTATACCCCCGACAGAGATGAAGACAGAAGTCTTGAAAAGGATATCCTCATTGCGGGACATCATCATAATTACCTGCGTGCAGTACGAAATCTCTGTCACCATGGTCCTGAAGCCGTAGAACGGCTTCTCATGAAACGGGCACCCGTCCACTTTGATCTGAGAGAAGATGGTTCGCTTGATTTCACACGCGAGGGAGGACACTGCATTCCCCGCATTCTCCATTGTGCGGACCATACAGGCAGAACCATCATGGACAGTCTGCTGGCAGAAGTCCAGAAGTCTCCCAATATCCGTGTCCTGACGCAGCGGACTGCCATAGACCTCATCACGACGCATCACCATGCCAAATCCAGAGAATACCAT
>CAMLXE010000207.1 GCA_946490455.1 uncultured Desulfovibrio sp.
AACTCGGCACTACAAGGTCTCTCCCGTGTTCGCGGGCTTGTATCTCGAAGTGCCTCGGCTCCACGCTGCGTTGAAGAAGTTATCGGCGAAGCGGTCCAGTGTCTTGTTTATATTGAAAGGACTCCTTCAGGACGCAAGATCCGGGAAATTCTCGCACTGGGCGGCTATTCAATACAAAAACAGGAATACCAGTTCACTGAACCTACAGCTTAATTCAAGGAGGAATATATGAAAATCGTTCTTTCTTTCATGATTATGGCCGCCATTGCCGTTATTTGTATCCCTGATGCATTGGCTTCAGCCGGTTCAGGGGGCGGTCTTCCCTATGAATCCTGGCTTGAAACTCTTGAAAATTCCGTGACCGGACCTGTTGCCTTCTCAGTCTCTGGTATCGCCATTGTTGTCTGTGGTCTTACGCTGGCTTTTGGAGGAGACCTTCCGGGATTCTTCCGCCAACTTATCTTCCTCATCCTGGTCATGGCTGTTGTTCTTTGTGCAGCCAACATCAAGGCCCAATTCTTTGGAAAGGGAGCTTTGATTGCTCACTATGAAATAACAAGGATGGTGTGACATGGCCCTGCGGACTGTCCCCATCCATCAGTCGCTTACGCGCCCGACTCTTCTTCTTGGCTGTGATCGAGAATTGATTCTCTCATCGGGCATCGTGGCCTTTGCCCTTGTCATCTCGGCGCAACAGTGGATCGCGTTCTGGACGGGATTGATTCTCTGGTTCTTTTCTCTGTTCGTGTTGCGACTGATGGCAAAGTCCGATCCCCAAATGCGCCACGTTTACCTGCGACATATCCGTTATGCGGCCTACTATCCGGCAAGGTCCACTCCCTTCCGTGTGAACGCCAGGAATTACAAATGATTTTAACAATCATCACTGCCATTTCTCTTCTCGGCCTGCTGCTGTTCTTCCTGCTTGTCAGGGGGATCAAACAGGCAAATGAAACCCGAACCCTCAAGCGCCATCGCTCAAAACAGGCTGGTGTCGCTGATCTGCTTAATTATGGATCAATGATCGATGACGGAATCATACTATGCAAGAACGGCTCATTGATGGCCGCCTATGTCTATGCGGGTAAAGACAAGGAAAGTCATACAGAACGCCAACAAGAATTTGATGCCGAACTGCTCAATGCCGCGCTCTCGGAGCTGGGCAATGGCTGGATGATTCATGTAGATGCTGTACGGTCTCCAGCACCGAAGTATCCCTCTCCAGAACTTTCCCATTTTCCCGATCCCATATCGAGGGCCATAGACACAGAACGCCGTCACTTTTTTGAAGAAAGGGGGATCATGTACGAGGGCTACTCAGTTCTGACCGTTACTTGGTATCCTCCAATGCTTGCCCAAGCAAAATTCGTTGATCTCATGTTTAATGATGCTCAGGCTCCAGCTTCCGCAAAAGAACGCGGTGAAAAAATTCTGGCCGGATTCAAAAAGGATTTGAAAAATCTTGAAAATCGTCTTTCCGCAGTTCTTTCACTTACAAGACTCCATGCTCACGCATATCAGAATGAGGATGGAACTGTTGAATATTATGATGAGTTTCTTTCCCATTTGCAGCGTTGCATCACTGGTGAATCCCAACCTGTTCGCCTTCCATCTTGTCCCGTCTATCTCGATATGCTGCTTGGTGGCCAAGAATTGTGGGGAGGAATCGTACCAAAGATAGGCCGCAAATATATACAGGTCGTAGCCATAGAAGGGTTCCCGTTGGAATCTTATCCAGGAATGCTTTCTCTTCTCACTGACTTCGACATGGAATACCGCTGGTCAAACCGCTTCATCTTTCTCGATGCTCCAGTTGCCACTTCGCACATGAATACTTTTCTTAGGAAATGGCAGCAAAAGCAACGCGGAATTGTTGACTATATTCTCGACAAGCCCAATCCCAGGCTTGATCAAGATGCTGTCAATATGACGTCTGACGTAGAAGATGCCATAGCGCGAGTCAAAAGCCGCAGTGTTGGCTCAGGATATTACACCAGCGTTGTCGTGCTTATGGATGAAGACAGACAGGTCGTTGAAACAGCGGCTCTACGCCTTGACAAGGCCATACGCAATCTCGGCTTTGCGTCCAGAACTGAAACCATCAACTGCCTGGATGCGTTCTTCGGATCACTTCCCGGCCACGGAAATGAAAATGTCCGCCGTCCGCTTGTGACGACACAAAATTTGGCTGATATGCTCCCAACCAACACGATCTGGACGGGAACCGACAAAGCTCCCTGCCCCCTCTACCCTGAAAATTCCCCTGCCCTCATGTACTGTGTAACGACCGGCAACAGTCCGTTCCGCCTGAATCTCCATGTCCGCGATCTTGGTCATACGCTCATGATCGGACCAACAGGAGCTGGTAAATCTACGGCTCTTGCCATGATCGTTGCTCAGCTTCGTCGGTACAAAGGGATGCAGATTTTCGTTTTTGATAAAGGATATTCTCTGTATGCGCTGACCAAAGCGTGCGGAGGGTTGCATTTCGCAATCGCTGCTGATTCTGGGAAACTTCAGTTCTGCCCTCTCCAGTCCCTCGACTCACGCTCAGATATTGCTTGGGCACAGGAATGGATTGAAACCATTCTTGCACTGAATGGTGTGGAAGCCGGTCCAGGAGAACGCAACAAAATAGCTCATACGCTGAACCTGATGGCGAACGACAAGGAAAGTCGTAGAATCTCAGACTTTGTTGGACTCATTGATGTCCCCCGTATCAGAGAAGCCATGCAGGCATACACCATTGATGGGCCTATGGGAGAACTTCTTGATGCGGAAAAAGATGGTCTTGCTCTATCTTCCTTTACCACTTTTGAAGTCGATGAGCTGATGAATTTGGGTGACAAATGGGCTCTGCCTGTTCTGCTTTACTTGTTCCGCAGAATTGAAAAATCCCTGCATGGGCAACCTGCGTGGATATTCCTGGATGAAGCATGGATCATGCTCGGTAACCCGGTGTTCCGTGAAAAAATAAGAGATTGGTTCAAGACAGCTCGAAAAAAGAATTGTTCTATCTTCATGGCTACGCAAAGCCTTTCTGATGCTTTTAATTCTTCACTTCTCGACGTGATTGTCGAGTCAACAGCAACAAAAATTTACTTGCCCAATATTTATGCCCGGAATGAAGGGTTTGCCGAATTTTACACAAAAATGGGACTGAACAGCCGACAGATTGAGATCATTTCTTCGGCTATTCCTAAAAATGAATACTACTTGGTTTCCGAACTAGGTAGTCGATTGTTCAGCTTTGCCATAGGCCCGCTCGCCATGTCTTTCGTAGGCGTTTCGGATCGTGAATCAGTACAACACATCATACAGCTTGAAAAACAGTTTGGTGAGAAATGGGTTGATCAATGGCTCCATGAACGGGGCCTGTCACTAACCAACTATGCGAGTGTGTCATGAAGAAAGGCCAGGAAGATACTCCGTACCTGAATGCACGGTACAACCACAACTCACGAGAAAGTGCCATGTTTTTCTCACGGCTGATGTGGCAAGTTGTAGGTATCGTCTCTGTACTCATTGTGTTGGCCAGTGTTGCCGGGATTATCTATGTCGCTGAACAGTCAAAATTTGTCCCCTATGTAATTGAGGTGGACAAACTCGGCCAGCCGTTAGCCGTTTCCGTTGCAGACAAAGCTCATGCGGCTGATCCTCGCGTTGTTCATGCAACGCTCGCTTCGTTCATCAATGATGCGAGAATGGTGACACCAGACGTTACTGTCCAACGTAACGCAGTTTTCAGAATTTATTCCCATTTGAATGCCGAAGATCCGGCTACCGTCAAAATGAATGAATACATGAACGACGATGCCAACAATCCTTTCCGTCGCGCCGAAAAAGAGCTTGTCTCAACAGAAATCACTTCTGTCCTCCAGCAGTCAGAAGAAACATGGCAGCTCGACTGGCGAGAAACTGTAACAGACCGTCAGGGTGTCAAAACTTCTGAATTTCGGATGAGGGCTCTGCTTATGGTTCATATCGTTCCCCCTACAAATCACACATCCGAAGATCAAATCAGAAAGAA
>CAMLXE010000208.1 GCA_946490455.1 uncultured Desulfovibrio sp.
CTGACCGGACTCCGACACGGACTCCCACAGGTTGTTCGTACTCCCGACAGGCTGACGAAAACAGTCAAAACCGTTCTTCACAGTCAACCCAAGAAGATACCATGGAACAGGAAAACGCTTTTCACTGGACACGCAAGGACCTGCTGGACGTAGATGTGCTGTCACGGGAAGAACTCATCTTCCTGCTTGATACTGCTGCCAGCCTGTACGAAATCAACACCAGACCGGTCAAAAAGGTCCCCACTCTCAAGGGGAAAAGCATTGTACTCTTCTTTGCCGAGCCGAGTACCCGTACCAAGACATCCTTTGACATGGCCGGGAAGCGCCTTTCCGCGGATACCTTTGCTCTGGGATCCAGCGGTTCCAGCCTGCAGAAGGGAGAAAGTCTCAAGGATACGGTCCTGACCCTTCAGGCCATGAATCCGGATGTCATTGTTCTTCGCCATTCAATCAGCGGCGCTGCCCAGTTTATCGCCGACCATCTGAACTGCGGGGTCATCAATGCCGGGGACGGCTGGCATGCCCATCCGACCCAGGCACTTCTGGACAGCTTCACACTGCGTCAGGTCTGGGGAAACAATTTTGCCGGAAAACGTCTGCTCATCGTTGGCGACACGGCCCACAGCCGTGTTTTCCGCTCCAACGTCCACCTGCTCACCAAGCTGGGAGTCAGCGTCCGGGTCTGTTCGCCAAGAACTCTCCTGCCGGCAGGCATCGACAAATGGCCGGTCGAGGTTTACTCGGACCTGTCGCAGGCCGTAAAGGGCATGGATGCCGTCATGAGCCTGCGCCTCCAGCTGGAACGGCAGCAGGCCGGTCTGCTCCCGGATCTGCGCGAATACTCCCGCCGCTTCTGCCTTACCCCCAAACATATGGAACTTGCCAATCCCGGAGCGCCTGTTCTCCACCCCGGCCCCATTCTGCGCGGTCTGGATCTCAATTCCGATCTGGCAGACAGCGCACAGTCGCAAGTCCTCAATCAGGTGACGGCTGGAGTTGCCGTGCGCATGGCAGCCCTTTTCCTGCTTGCAACCAGAGTTCAGAAGTAACTTTTCACGTCGGAGTCTGTAATGTCTCTCCTTTGCATAAAAAATGCCCGCTATCTGGGTAAACCTGTTGATCTGCTGATTGCCGATGGTGTCGTGGAATCTCTGTCTCCTGCCGGCACCATGGAGATCCCGGAACATGCCGAAACCTGTGATGCCGAAGGACAGGTGCTCTTTCCGAGCTTCATTGACGTGCATACGCACCTGCGCGAGCCGGGCTTTGAATGGAAGGAAACTGTCGCCACAGGCCTTGCTGCTGCCGCTCATGGTGGATTTGGCAGCGTTCTCTGCATGGCCAATACCGACCCCGTCAACGACAGCGCGGCCGTCACCAAACAGATCATTGCCGCCGGAAAGGAAAGCTGGCCCAACGGGCCCAGAGTCTATCCCATCGGTGCAGCCACAGTGGGACTCAAGGGCGAAGAGCTTGCCCGGATCGGCGAGCTGGCTGAAGCCGGATGCGTCGCCGTCTCCAACGACGGCCGTCCTGTCGGAGATACGGAAATCTTCCGTCGGGTCATGGAATACGCCGCCGATTTCGGACTCACGGTCATCGACCACTGCGAAGATCCCTACCTTGCCCGCAAGTCCCAGATGAACGAAGGGCACACCAGCGGACTTCTGGGCCTCAAGGGACAGGCCGATGTGGCCGAAACCATTCAGGCATCCCGCAGTATTCTGCTGGCCGAATATCTGAACCTGCCCGTTCATATTGCCCACGTCTCGGCCAAGAGAACAGTGGATGTCATCGCCTGGGGCAAGGCCCGTGGCGTCAGGGTTACCGCAGAAACCACACCGCACTACCTGACACTCGATGACACAAGCGTTCTCGGATATAATACGCTCGCCAAGGTCAATCCTCCTCTGAGAACTCCCGCCGATGTGGAGGCTCTCCGGGAAGCCGTCAAAAACGGCACCATCGACATGCTGGCAACGGATCACGCTCCCCATGCAGCCCATGAAAAGGAAGTCCCCTTCAATGAAGCCCCCTTTGGCTTCACCGGGATGGACCTTGCTGTCTCCATCACCTACGGACTTGTCAGAGAAGGCATTCTGACCGAAGCGGACCTGATCCGGCTCTGGGCCACGGAACCGGCACGGGTATTCGGACTCCCGGTCAATACCTTTGAACAGGGCGCTCCGGCCGATTTCTTCCTCTTCGACCCTGACAGGGAATGGGAAGTCACGCCGGAAAATCTCTATTCCAGAAGCCACAACACACCGTGGCTTGGCAAGACGCTGCGGGGCCGTGTCAGCGCCCACTGGATCGGCGGCGTGAAGATCGTATGACCTCATGACAGGGCAGAAGGGATTTCCCTTCTGCCCTGTTCCCTCCATACCCCCTGCGGGGACAACACCATCCGCAGGCTTGCGCCAGATACCGGGATACCGTATTTCTTCTCCGAAGCATTTTTACCCAGAGAAGCAGGAGTCTTTCAATGGCGCAACGCACCTTTCATATACTTACCTTCGGCTGTCAGATGAACGTCAATGATTCTGCATGGCTGAGCAGATCACTCCAGCAGCGTGGCTTTACGGAAACGACGCTGGACAAGGCGGGCGTCATCATCCTGAATACCTGTTCGGTGCGCGACAAGCCGGAACAGAAGGTCTATGCAGCGCTTGGGCGCATCAAATACGAAACAAGACACACCCCCGGGGCCTTTGCGGTCGTTGCCGGCTGTGTGGCCCAGCAGATAGGTTCCGGCTTCTTCGACCGGTTTGCGCAGGTTCGCCTTGTGGTTGGCGGTGACGGTCTTGCCATGGCTCCGGATGCCATTGAGCGTCTCTGCCACGAAAGGAATCTGCGACTCAACCTCACCGATTTTTCAGAAGTCTATCCCGAACGTGACCCGGCCCTCCCCGCTTCTGGCGGCAGCATTCCGCCCGTGGCCTATGTCAATATCATGCAGGGCTGCGACAACTTCTGTGCCTACTGCATCGTTCCCTTTACCCGCGGTCGTCAGAAATCACGCGATGCCTCGGCCATTCTTGATGAATGCAGAGCGCTCATTGCCAATGGAGCGAAGGAAATCACCCTGCTTGGTCAGAACGTCAATGCCTACGGCCTTGACGGGCATGCCACCAATGCACCTTCCTTTGCCGAGCTGCTGCGTCAGGTGGCAGCCTTGCCGGGACTGGCCCGTCTGCGCTTTGTCACCCCGCATCCCAAGGATCTCTCTCCTGAAGTGATTGCCATGTTCGGAGAGCTCCCCAACCTCTGCCCGCGTCTGCATCTGCCGCTTCAGGCCGGCTCTGACCGGGTTCTGGCCAGAATGGGACGCAAATATGACATGGCCCGCTTCCTTCATCTTGTGGATGCACTGCGTGCAGCAAGACCTGATATCGCTCTGTCCACAGATCTTATCGTCGGCTTTCCCGGAGAAACCGAAGAACAGTTCCAGGAAACGCTTGATGCCGTGCGCAGGGTCAACTTCATGTCCAGCTTTTCCTTCTGCTACTCGGATCGTCCCGGAACGGCAGCCAGCCGGATTCTCGACAAGGTTCCTCATGCCGAAAAGCTCCATCGCCTTGAACGGCTTCAGGCTGTTCAGGAAGAACTCTCCGCACAATGGCTCAGCCAGAAGGTCGGTTGCCAGACGGAGCTTCTGCTTGAAGGTACCAGCCGCAGGCAGGATACGGGAAATGGCGAAAGCTGGCAGGGACGCGACCCGTGGGGCGATACGGTAAATGTGGTGCTTCCCTCCGGAACCGGAGCCGTCGGTCAGCTTCTGCCCGTACGCATTACAGGAGCAAGAAAGCACTCGCTGATTGGTGAGGTCCTTCAATCCTGATCAACGCCGAATCATTCCCGTGGTGTACGGCGGAGCCTCCGGAAACCTGCACGGATCACCTGAAGGAGCATGCCCATGTTTGACTTTCATATTCATGTCAGCAGTACAGGGGAAGCCGGACTTCTGCCTACGGAAGCCATTCGGCTGGCCCGTTGTGCCGGTCTCCGTGCCG
>CAMLXE010000209.1 GCA_946490455.1 uncultured Desulfovibrio sp.
CCTTCCGGATTCTGGGAAAGGACGTTCAGAGCCGCCCGCATGGAATCGGTCAGATCGGGCTGATCCGGGAACTTGGATACGGTTCCCTTCTTGAGCTGGGTTCTGTCCAGAACACCGTCAAGGTTTCCTGTATGGAAGAGACCGAGCAGACGTTCGGGCTTCTTGCTCATGACGGAATTCAGTTCCGTTCTGTTTGTGACGAGGGTGTAGCCGGCCTGCCTGAAGGCATCGATATAGTTTTTGTCGTCCTTGCGCTTGGAACCGGGGATATTCCTGGGCAGGAAGTAGGCAGAACCGCCTCCCAGAAGGACTTCCGGTCTGACGTTGTAGAACATGCCGACAATATCGGCCTTGTCACTGCGCTTGCGGGTATGCGCAACAACAGAAGCCGGAGTTGCGTCCTCAATTTCGGCATCGCTGACAATGCCGATGGATTTCCCGGTTGAGCGGCGCAGGATTTCGGCAATGGTTTCCTGTTTGGGGTCATCCTGAGAGTTCTTTGTGCGGTCGGCATAGACACCCAGTGCATTGACGCTGGACTTGTGTCCCGTCATGTAGGCGGAAGCCGTGTTGGCGGAGTCGGCAGCAATGGAGTCAACGCTGCATGTTCCGAGCGTAGCCATGTATGGCAGCGTATCCATGGACAGGGTGCCATTATACATGCCATTGGTCACGCCCTTGGAGAGCAGACGGGCAGAGGTCCGATGCCCCATGCTCAGTCCGTCGGCGATCAGAATGATCACGTTTTTGGCTACGGGCTTGTCCGGAGTTCCGTAGATGTCCCATGAGGCTCTGGCCGTTCCTGTGGGATCCTTGACGGTCACTTCGTAGCTGCCGGGTTTGAGCGAAACGTCCCGCAGCAGCATGGCCGAAGCGTCCACCCCTTCTTCCCGTTCCATGAACTGCAGTTTCTTGCCGAAGACCGCAGCCGCGTCCTTGCCGTTAATGGTGACGGAGGCTTCTTCCGGCTTGATGACCTTGTCGAATTCTACCTTGAAGTCGAATCTTGAGCCGCCAAGAAAGCGCGCCTTGTCAACCGGATAGATTGCCGGAGCAGCCAGGGCCGTTTCTGCCATGAGCATGATTCCCGCAATGAGGGGGATGACTATCCTTGATTTCATCGGATTCCTCCTGAATTGTTGGTTCGGGAGGAACCTAGCCCGCCTTTATGACAGCCCCATGACGGTTGCTCTGCAATCTGGATGGTTTGTTGCGACAATCCGGTTGCAGACGGCTTTCCGAGACGGCATCATTTCCATGCAGCTTGGGGAAAAAGCTCAGTCAATCAGTTCCGGCCGGCTGAACATGCGATGATCTATGCCGTATTTTTTCATCTTATAATAAAGGATACGGTAGGTTATCTTCAATGAACGGGCCGCTTCATGGATATTGCCTCCCGTTTCCCTGAGGGCATCCACAATCATGCTCTGTTCAAGCTGATTGACGGCCTCGGTAAAGCTCGGACTGGGGCGATGAACAGGGCAGCAGGGCGCGTTCTCCTGCTGGAGTTCCAGTGGCAGGTGGTAGGTGCGAATGGCCGTTTCCTCGCAGACAAGAACGGCCCGTTCCATGATGTTCCTGAGTTCGCGTACATTTCCAGGCCAGTTGTACTGGAGGAGCAGGTCCAGAGCCGGTGCGGAGATGGACCGCACATCACGATCATATTCCCGGCTGAAGAGCGAGAGAAAATGTTCGGCAAGCCGGGGAATGTCTTCACGCCGTTCACGCAACGGAGGCATGAAGATGGGAAAGACGTTGATCCGATAATAGAGGTCTTCACGAAAGAGGCCCTGTTCCACAAGCTGTTCAAGCGGTCTGTTGGTTGCACAGACAAGCCGGACATCCACGGTGATGAAATGTTCCGTGCCGAGGCACTGAATCTGCCGGTCCTGAATGGCACGCAGGACCTTGGCCTGTGCAGGCAGCGAAAGATCGCCTATCTCGTCAAGGAAAAGGGTTCCGCCGTCCGCCTGTTCAAAGAGCCCTCTGTGATTCTGGATGGCGCTGGTAAAGGCCCCCTTGCGCCAGCCAAAGAGTTCACCTTCCAGCAGTTCGGAGGGCAGAGCGGCACAGTTCAGAGTCACAAACGGCCTCGCGCGGCGTGGGCTGCTGCGATGAATGGCTTCGGCCATAAGTTCCTTGCCAGTCCCGGACTCACCTCGCAGCAGTACTGTCGCCCGGCTGGGACTCACCTGAATGGCCTGACGCAGCACCTGCTGGATGCTTTTGGATACGCCGATAATGGATGAGGAGATGGGGGGTACCGTATCCTCCGAAAGAGCCTGAAAATGCTGTCTGGCCAGTTCTTCCTGAAGATAGGAAACCCGTTTCCCGACCAGTGCCGCTATTGATTCAAGAAAGCTGCACCGCAGACGCAGAGTGGCCTCGGGAGCCATGGGCGTATCGGCGCTCAGGGTACCGAGGACTTCAGATTCACTGTCCATCCGGATGGGAACGCAGATAAAGGCGAGAGACGCCATTTCCTCTTCCGAACGTTCAAAGAGGCGATTCCGAAAATCGGGATGTTCCTTCATGCAGGGCACAATACAGGATTCGCCTCTGGCAAAGACCTGCCCGGTGATTCCCTTTCCAGGAGCATAGGCCACATGAGGATCTGCCTGACCATAGGCAAGCGAAAGACGCAGATTGAGGCTTTCAGGGTCCTGAACCACAATATGGGGACGCTCAAAATCAAGATGTTCGGCCAGAGCAGTCAGAATTTCCTGTAGCGTATTGCGGAGGGATGCGCGGGAGGACAGCCCCTGGACGACACGGTGCAGGGTTTCCAGATAGCGGGCCAGAACAGATGTATCCATAGTTTGTTTCCTGATTTTGGATCATGAGTTTGGAACGGGACAGCGAAAGGATGCCTTGATCCTCAGAAGGAGGAAGTCTGGGAAGGTCAACAACTGGCAGGGCAAGCCTCTTCTGCAGGAAAGAAAGTAAGCGAGGAAAAGCGGGTTGCCAAGCCTTTTCTAAGGGGAAAAACAAAAAAATTACTTTTATGTCATCTTATATAAGTTGTAAAATAGCCATAGTACAGAATAGGAGATATTATTTTTACAATTTTGTATTGAGATGTTGCCAATCTGGAATCGTCTGCGGAGGCAGCAGGCACAGGAAACACTTCTTGGGTAAAAAGCGATCAGATGGCCCCCCCATGGAAAAAGGCCTTTGCCTCTTCCGGACAGACAGACTCACGCCCAAAAGAAACATGACTATGAATGCAGTGCAGGAAAGACCAGTTTGAGACGCATGAAATCCATTCCGGTGAAGGCAAGGATGGAAGGTGAACCATAGGAATCTGCCCCTGTTTTGGGCTGGCTGACTTTCCGGATGTACCGGAAGGAGGTCTGAGCCCGGCGTTTCTTGGCCTTGAAGTGAAAAGAAAATGGAAGCTGGCTGACTGCATAAGCGCCTCCATAGGCCAAATAGTTTCAGAACAGGGCCAGAACAGAGGAAAAGCACCATGCGCAGCAAAGGAACTTTCAGCGATGCTGCCTTCATTGCGAATTGGAGAAACAGGGCGTACACTGAAAAATGCTGCCGTGAAAAAGAGGCCGGCTGGATCCGCAGCTCTTTTCAGCCTGACCGGCACTGCATGGACGCCTGAGACAGGAGAATCTGTCGGCAGAAGAAAAGGCGTACGAAAAAACGGAGAAGAGGCCAGACACAGTCCGTGTCCATATCACGGATTCCGATCGAGATGTTTTCCTTATCCGGAAAACGCCTCACCGCAATGGATCCTGCTCACTCAGGGAGGTAAGGGCCTGCCCTGAAAAGACAGTACAGGTTCAGAAGGCGGATGCAGGAAGTTTTCGCTGGTTCACGAAAGATTGGATGGTTACAGCTGGAAAGGGAGTTCACATGCCGTCACGTCATCATCATGGAGGGGCATCACGCTCCTCAGGAAATGCAAGGGAAGCCTTGCAGGCAATTTTCAATCGTAATTAAAATAGGTAAACCCCCAGCTTTGCTGGGGGACTCACAAAGTTTGACTTT
>CAMLXE010000210.1 GCA_946490455.1 uncultured Desulfovibrio sp.
TAAAGAACTCCTTAACTGGAGTATGCCACTATAACATTCTTTATGCAATACTCTCCCTGTGTGTAACGCCTGTTGACCTCTGCCGGACTCAGAAGATGGAAGCTGACGTCTGCGGGAAAATCGGTATGTCAGATTTCTTCGGGGAGTGTATCCGCGTAGGGTTTCAGTGGAAGCGTATAGTCCACAATACTCAGCCATTGCCCAAACTTGCGTCCCACATTTTTGGTAATGCCTACGCGCTCGAACCCCAGCTTTTCCACCATACCGATACTGCGGTCGTTACCACAGGTAATGCAGGCAAGAGCCGTAAAATAGTTCATGCCGCGCAGGCGGTCGAGAAGGGCCGTCGTCAGCAGAGTCCCCAGTCCCTTGCCCCGAACGGTTCGGTCGAGATAGACCGCCAGTTCCACCGTGTAGCGGTAGGCTTCTCTGCTTTTATACTCTCCAGCATAGGCGTATCCCAGGACTTGGCCGTCGTCCTCGTAAAGAATCCAGGGATAACGCCGAGTGATGCTTTCGATGCGCTGTCGCATTGTTTCGGCAGAAGGAGGAAGCAGTTCAAAGGAAATGGCTGTTTCCTGAACATACCAGGCATAGATGGCTGCAATTGCCGGAGCATCTTCCGGTCTGGTGTCTCGTATCATATGATCCTCTCCAACTTCCGAAGAAGCAGCCCGGCCATTTTCTGCCGGGCTGCTTCTGAAGTATGGTTGGGGGTTCGGTTTTCCTGATTCAGCCGGAGCATTTGGTATAGGCACAGTTCGGGCAATGATGGCATCCTTCCTGGAATACCAGTTCGGCACCACATTCCGGGCAGACCTGGCGGGTGAAGGTGTCCACGTGATGACCAACTGACTTGCCTTTCAGATAACGTTTTTCCAGAACCCAGGCGATGGCGTCTGGAATGGACAGAAGCAGCCCCTTTTTCTGGAAAACAGGGTGTTCCCCTCCAATACCCTTGAGTTGGCCTATGATGGCCTCAACATCAATACCGGAACGCAAGGCCAGAGAGACGAGACGACCGATGGCTTCGGCCTTGGCTGTGACAGAGTGGCCTGATTTGCCGATGGTGGCAAAAATTTCAAAGGGCTTACCATCAACTTCGTTGACTGTGAGGTACATGACCCCGAGGCCTGTCTGAACTTTCTGCGTAAAGCCGGTCACAAAATCAGGGCGTTCGCGCACAATGACGTGCGGACTCTGCTCTTCCGTTTTGGGTGAGGAGCCTGTGGTCAGAACCTGAGTTGACTTGCAGCCGTCACGGTAAACGGTAACCCCCTTGCAGCCTTCTTCATAGGCCATCCAGTAAATGGAATAAATGTCTTCCCGTGTGGCGGAGTTGGGCAAATTGACTGTTTTCGAAACGGCATTGTCCGTATGCCGCTGGAAGGCAGCCTGCATACGAAGATGCCATTCTGGAGCAATATCCATGGCCGTGACAAAAACACGGCGCAGCGCGGAAGGAATTTCTGTTATATCCTGCACTGAACCTGTCTGGACGATTTTTTCCAGAATATCCGGGGTATCCAGCCCCAGTTCATGCAGAACCTTTTCAAAGTGAGGATTGGTTTCCACGAGCTTTTCCCCGTCCATGACATGACGGGCAAAGCTGAGAGCAAACAGGGGTTCCACACCGGATGAACAGCCGGCAAGGATGGAAAGGGTTCCTGTGGGAGCAATTGTCGTGATGGTAGCATTGCGCAGAGGTGGAATGCCAAGACCGGGATAGACAGAATCGGCATAGGCTGGGAAGGGGCCTCTTTCTTCGGCCAGTTGCATGGATGCCTGCCGTCCTTTGGCTTCGATAAAGCCCATGACCCGTTCAGCCAGGGCAATTGCTTCCGGCGAGTCGTAGGGAATGCGGAGCTGGAAGAGCAGGTCAGCCCAGCCCATGACGCCAAGACCAATCTTGCGGTTGACATGAACCCGTTCGCTGATCAGTTCCAGAGGAAAACGGGATGCATCAATGACATTGTCAAGGAAGCGCACGGCAAGAAAGATGGTCTTTTCAAGCTCATTCCAGTCAATGCCATTCTGAGCCGGATCAACCTCTTCTTCATGCCCGGGAACGAAGAACCGAGACAGGTTGATCGATCCGAGGTTACAGGCTTCATAGGGCAGAAGGGGCTGCTCCCCGCAGGGATTCGTGCTTTCGATGGGGCCGAACTGTGGGGTCGGATTGTCACGGTTAATGCGGTCAAGGAAGACAATACCGGGATCTCCGCTTTGCCATGCCTTTTCAACCAGCAGGTTGAAGACGTCGCGGGCACGCAGGCGGTTGTGTTCCTTACCTGTGACAGGATTGACAAGGGCGTAATCCTCGTCTTCTTCAACAGCTTTCATGAAGGCTTCCGTAATACCCACAGAAAGGTTGAAGTTATTGAATTCACCATCTTTTTCTTTGGCACGGATGAAGTCCAGAATATCAGGATGATCCACGCGCAGGATGCCCATATTGGCGCCGCGTCTGGTGCCGCCCTGCTTGATCTGTTCGGTTGCGGTATTGAAGATGCGCAGGAATGAAACAGGACCGGAAGCAACACCTCCGGTGGAGCCTACACGGGAATCCTTGGGCCGCAGACGGGAGAAGGAAAAGCCAGTGCCACCCCCGGACTTGTGGATCATCGCTGCATACTTGATGGCGTCAAAAATTTCTTCAATGGAATCACCAACAGGCAAAACAAAGCAGGCCGAGAGCTGACCAAGTGGCAATCCTGCATTCATCAGCGTGGGCGAGTTGGGAAGAAAACGCCAGTCCGTCATCATGTGATAGAAGGCAAGAGCCAGTTCGTCCACGGTCCAGGGCGAAGCGGCATATTTGCTTTCCTGATCAGCAATGGCCGAAGCGACACGCCAGAAAAGGGCCTGCCCATCTTCAATGGGAATACCCGCATCGTCCTTTTGGAAATATCGTTTGGCCAGAACAAGCTCGGCGTTGCGGTTCAGCTCTGGCTGTGTAAGATGTGGAGGTATGGTTAGCATAATCGATTCTCACCTTTGGAGTTGAGAGAAAAGGAGTGGGGGAATTCCCGCAGGGAGAAAGCATAGCGTTTCGGGAAAGAAAATGCCATCCCCCTAAAAAGCCGTTTTGACCGGGAAACTATGGATGGCCAACTCGATACGATGCATATCAAAAGGAAAACAGTATATTAACATTAAAAAGATACCCTTTCGAGAGGGGGAGTCCCGAAAGGGTATGATGCGGAAGTGAAGGTAGGAATTCTGTTTACTCTGCCGGAGAGTAGTAGCAGCGTTTGGGGGATATGATTTTGCCTTCCTTTTTCAGAGCATCAATGGCTTTGGACAGGTCCTTGGATTCCACACCAAGAACCTTGGCCACGTCGCCGGGGCGCACAGGCTTTCCGGCGTCCTGCATTGTCTTGAGTACCAGTTCGGGCGTAATTTCTGCCATGAAGCATCTCCTGTAAGATCAGTTGCAGTTAATTGCTAATAAGACTTTTTACTAAAAATATCGTTTTGTCAAGTCCTCTGGGATGGAGGCGAAGGAAAAGGAAGTCTGCCATGCTGTGATCACATATGCTTTCTCTGAAAAGTCGGGATGAATGTACCGGGTTGAATAAGACACGCCAGGAAACTTTGGCTTGCCGCGTTCTGGATTTTTGCAGTGAAAGGCGGTAGGGTATAACGCAGCAATAAACTCGCCGTATCTTCAGACAAAGAACGGTGGGGAGTGTGGACCCTTATGAAAGGGACAGCCACAATAGCCGCCAATATCACGAAAAAACGGTGAAGGAAGCGACGGAGAGGGAGCGCGGCATGAAGTATCTCATTATGGAAGATTTTTCCGGTCGTCCGGTGACGTTTGTCTTTCCACGGAGGGTGGACCATGGGGACATGAGGGATCAGCTTCCCTATGGTCGTGTCCTTGGAGCCGGGTATGTCGATCTGCGCGAGGGAAAATTTCATTGTTATGGGGGCAGTGCCGAACTGAATATTGTGGCACGTCCAGAGGATGAAGTT
>CAMLXE010000211.1 GCA_946490455.1 uncultured Desulfovibrio sp.
ACATCGGCATCTGAAAGCTTATGCATGTCTGCAGGTGTGAGTACATAATCATGCGGACATCCAGCCTGAGCAGGAAGCAGCTGGGAGAGGCGTATGCCCTCCTGTCCTTCAATGATCCTCTGCGTAAGGTGATACATGGGGAATGTCGTAGCCAGTAGCCTGAGTTCATTTGTACTGGCCATGGCTGTAGAGGAGGTACCTGCAAGCCCGAGAAGAAAAAAGAATATAAGAATGCAATGTCTTATCATGGGTTTTGTTTCACGGCGCAACCTGAGTTGCAGTCTGTTTTGGGGGAATTCAAAAGAGATATCAGAACCTGTTGAAAAAAAGTAATTCTTTATTTTTTAGTAAGTTCAATGAGATATGACAGGAAACCAAATGGAGAGCTTTTCTGCGGAATGAATTTTTTAAGCTGAACAGCGCTGGATTGCGGTTACCGGAAACGGTTTGGCTTGTCAAGTAAATGCAAAACTATTTGCAATAAGTAATCACAGAGGGTATTCGCTCAACATGTTTTGCGCACTGGAGCAACTTGGGATAGAGTCCATAAGAAGAGGCAACTATGAAACGCAATACCACGCAACGGGCCGCTATTGAACAGGTTTTCTGTCAGCAGGACAGACCGTTAAGCGTAGAGGAAATTCTGGAGTATGGCCGGGGAATGGTTGAATCCCTTAACCAGGCAACGGTCTACCGCAATATAAAGCTGCTCCTGGAAGCAGGATGGCTCAGACAGCTGAGGCATCCTCATCTGGGTATGTTATATGAGCGAACTTCCAAAGGACATCATCACCATTTTCATTGCCGGGTGTGCAATCGTGTTTATGATCTCCCAGGATGTCCGCTCAAGGAGCGGACACTGGAACTGCCGGGATTTGTAGTGGAAGACCATGAACTTTTCTTATTTGGGCTTTGTCCCGAATGCAGAAAGCAGAAAGCGTCTGATGAGCTTGGTACTTCGATTTGAAGTGAATATGTAAGAAGTGGCACCATGGACTCAATCAAGATATCTTGAACGCAGAAACGGTGCCAGTGTCTGCCTTTTGTTGCCGAAGTTCCTGCTCTGGTCTGATCATCTTTGCAGATTGAGCGATTTTTATCTGTATGGAATTTCTTTACATGGAATGGAAGTATTCCGTACGTTACGTTCGGGGAGATTTTGTCAGACGTTGATTGGAAAATTTGCCTGCTATGGCAAGTTCAGTTTGAAAGATCCATATGCATCTTCTGAAAAATGCGTTCAGGTTGTGCATGATGAGTCTGAAACCGCTTGGAATCAGTATCCTTTTTCGTAGCATCTGGCATAAAAGATACATTGGATGCGTCCAACTGGTTTATGATATGCAACTCTAATGATCCCCGTTCTGACGAGGAGGCCGTGTGAAGATTGGGTTGGCATTGGGAAGCGGCTCGGCACGAGGCTGGGCACATATTGGTGTTATTGAAGGGCTTGCCGAACTGGGGATCACTCCGAGCATCATTTGCGGAAGTTCCATTGGTGCGCTTGTCGGTGCTGCATACGTCTCGGGAAAATTGGACAGACTCCGGGAACGGGTTCTTGGGCTGACACGGCTGAACATGGCAATGTATTTTCATGTCAGGCTCTCTGGAAGAGGCGTCGTAAGCAAAAAGAAGCTCCATGCCTTTTTGGCAGACTGTGTTTCCGAAGAAGGAAGGCTGATAGAAAGTTTGCCTCTTCGCTACGCTGCGGTAGCAACAGAGTTGAAGACGGGCAGAGAGTTCTGGTTCCGGACAGGACCTGTTCTGGATGCGGTATGGGCATCCATTGCCTTGCCGGGATTGTTTCCGCCTGTAGCCGCGGGAAACAGGTGGCTTCTTGACGGAGGGCTGGTGAACCCTGTGCCTGTTTCGGTCTGTAGGGCATTGGGAGCTGACACCGTTATAGCCGTCAATCTGAATGGAGACGTATTGGGAAGGCATTTGCGCCCGCATGATGAATCGCGGACTGAAGGCGGTTTCCCCTATGTGCATCAGCACGATGGATTGGGGAAAATACCCAGTTTGTTCGGGACGGTGGCCAGTGCCGTTGATATTGTTCAGGATCGAATTACGCGAAGCCGTATGGCCGGTGATCCCCCAGATATTCTCCTTGCTCCCCGTCTGTCTCATATGGGACTTCTGGACTTTTACAGGGCCGAGGAGAGTATCCGGGAGGGAAGAGCCTGTGTGATGCGCATGCAGTCAGGAATTGAGACACTGTTTGGGTCAGAAATGGGAAAAACCATGTCGGAATCTTTTGATTGGAGGCAAGACTTCCACTGCTGAAGCCATTCACTTTCTCGGACAATTTTGATGAAAATACCAGATTGCGCTTGCTGACCGGCGCTGGCAACCAATAAAAAACCGCTCGTCTCTTTGAAGAGGCGAGCGGTTTCAGATTTATGTCATACGGAAATTAGAGCATTTCGACGATAAGGGAGCAACCCATACCGCCACCGATGCACAGCGTGGCAAGACCGCGCTTTCCACCAGTTCTCTTCAGACCATGCAGCAGGGTCACCAGAATGCGGGCGCCAGAGCAACCTACCGGATGACCAAGGGCAATGGCGCCACCGGAGATGTTCACACGATCGGCAGGGAACTTCAGTTCGCGAGCAACAGCGAGGCACTGGGCGGCAAAAGCTTCATTGGCTTCGATGAGGTCAAATTCATCGCAGGAAGAAATGCCTGCCATTTTCATGGCCTTGTGCGTGGCGGGGATAGGACCGACACCCATGATGGAAGGATCAACACCACCCGTCCCATGACCAATGATACGGGCCATGGGCTTCAGACCAAGTTCCTTGGCCTTGTCGGCGGACATGACTACCAGCGCGGCCGCACCGTCATTGATACCGGAGGCGTTGCCTGCGGTAACCGTACCGCCGTCTTTCTTGAAGGCGGGACGGAGCTTGGCAAGACCTTCAGCCGTTGTATTGGGACGCACATGCTCATCGGTATCAAAAATGATATCGCCCTTTTTGTTGGGGATGGTCACGGGAGTGATTTCCGCCTTGAAGTAGCCTTCGGCAATAGCCTTGGCAGCCTTCTGCTGGGAAGCCAGTGCAAAGGCGTCCTGATCTTCGCGGCTGACATTATACTGTGCCGCAACATTTTCAGCGGTAATGCCCATATGGTAATTATTGTATACATCCCACAGGGAATCACGGATCATGGTATCCACAAGAACACCATCACCCATACGATAGCCGGAACGGGCCTTGGTGAGGGCGAAGGGCGCATTGGTCATGCTTTCCATACCACCGACAACCATGATATCGGTATCTCCGCATTTGATGGCCTGGGAAGCATTGGCTACGGTCTTGAGGCCGGAACCGCAGATGATGTTCAGTGTGTAGGCGGGGGTGGTAATAGGTACGCCAGCTCCAAGAGCGGCCTGACGTCCCGGTCCCTGACCACAGGCAGCCTGCAATACATTGCCCATGACGACTTCTTCAACCTGATCCGGAGTGATGCCGGCCTGCTCGATGGCAGCCTTGATCACAACGGTTCCCAGGTCAGAAGCCTTGAGCGGGGAGAGTGTTCCATTGAACCCTCCGATGGCAGTGCGGGTTGCGCTGCAGATGACCACGTCTCTCATGTACGCCTCCTTATGGACTGTGAAAGGGACGGATAAAAACCGTCACGGTTTTCTCGGGCATCCGTTCGGTACGATTCCAGAACGGCGGCTTCGCTGCACTTCCAGGATAGATCGATGAATCAGGAAAGCCCAACGATTACTCTGAAGCGTACATGCTTTTTCGTTTGTTGGCAACAGGTTTGGATGAGATATGGAGTTGTGTTACTTTTTTTTCTGACTATTCGGGGGTTGATATTTTATAATATATTAATATACATTAATTTTTATATGGTCCGTTGGCATGTATGATACTCGCACGCAATAAGAAGCAGAAAGGCGGATCGTACTATTTTGCACGAGTTGG
>CAMLXE010000212.1 GCA_946490455.1 uncultured Desulfovibrio sp.
AACGGCTGCCGCCCGCCGAAACGGCGTCGCGTCTAGTCGCGCTCACAGGAGGACTCCGCCTTGGCCAAATATAATGATGCCAAATGCCGTTTGTGCCGTCGTGAAGGCACGAAACTCTTGCTGAAGGGTGATCGTTGCTTTACCGACAAGTGTGCCTTTGACCGTCGTCAGGCAGCTCCTGGTCAGCATGGTCGTGCTCGTAAAAAGCTCAGCGACTATGCAACGCAGCTGCGTGAAAAGCAGAAGGTGCGTCGTGTATATGGCGTTCTGGAAAAACAGTTCCGTGGTTACTTTGAACGTGCTGACATGGCAAAGGGTGTAACCGGTACGAACCTGCTCGTATTCCTTGAACGTCGTCTGGACAATGTCGTTTATCGCCTCGGTTTTGCCAACTCCCGTGCTCAGGCACGCCAGATGGTGCGTCATGGCGTGTTTACATTGAATGGCAACAAGGTCACAATCCCTTCTCTTCAGGTCCGGGTTGGTGACAGTATCGAAGTGCCTGAAAAGAGCAGAACAATTCCTGTTCTGGCCGAAGCTCAGGAGGCAGTTGCCCGCCGCGGCTGCCCCGGCTGGCTGGAAATGGATGCTCCCAATTTCAAGGGCGTGGTAAAGGCTTTGCCTCAGCGTGACGATATCCAGTTCCCCATCAACGAGCACCTCATCGTCGAGCTCTACTCCAAATAAGCGGGGACGAACATGCTCTTCAGACAAGGCAACAGACTCATCAATTCGCACAACTGGGCCAAACTCGTACGCCCGGAGCAGGTTGTGTGTGACAGCGATCCCAATGATACCATGTACGGCAAGTTCACGTATGAACCGCTGGAACGTGGCTATGGGACCACTATTGGTAATGCCTTGCGTCGGGTGTTGCTTTCGTCCCTTCAGGGCGCAGCCTTTGTGGCTGTAAAGATCTCCGGCGTGCAGCATGAGTTTACCACCATCCCCGGCGTGCTGGAAGATATTACGGATGTCATTCTGAATATCAAACAGGTCCGCCTGGGCATGACTACCGACGAGCCTCAGCATCTGACGCTTTCCGTGTCCAAGAAGGGCCCCGTGACTGCTGCGGATATCATGACCAACGCCAATGTGGTGGTCCTGAACCCGGAACAGCACATTGCCACTCTGACCGAAGACATGGAACTGAACATGGAGTTCGAGGTTCGCATGGGCAAGGGCTATGTACCCGCTGATATGCACGAGGGTCTTCCAGATACCATCGGGCTTATCAAGCTGGATGCAAGTTTTTCGCCTGTGCGTAAGGTGGCGTACACGGTGGAACAGGCCCGTGTGGGCCAGATGACCAACTATGACAAGCTGATTCTTGAAGTTTGGACAGATGGTTCGGTTCTTCCCGAAGATGCCATCGCCTATAGTGCCAAGATCATCAAGGATCAGATTTCGGTCTTCATCAGCTTTGATGAACGCATCTCCGGTGAAAGGGGAGGCGAAGGCAGTGGCAGCACTGATATCAATGATAATCTTTTCAAGGGCATTGATGAACTGGAGCTGTCTGTGCGGGCAACAAACTGCCTGCGAAGTGCCAACATTTCCACTGTTGGGGAGCTGGTACAGCGGCCTGAAGCCGAAATGCTGAAAACGAAGAACTTCGGTAAGAAGTCCCTTGACGAGATCAAGGCTGTGTTGCAGAGCATGGGGCTTGATTTTGGCATGAAGGTCGACAACTTCGAGAAGAAATATCAGGAATGGAAGAGGAAACAGCACCATGAGGCATAGCAATTCCGGCAAGAAGCTCGGCAGAACCCCTTCGCATCGCAAGGCTCTGTTCCGCAACATGGCCTGTGCGATGATCACTTACGGCAAGATCCGTACTACTGAAGTGAAGGCCAAAGAACTGCGCCGGGTGGTGGAACCTCTGATCACCCTCGCCCAGCGCAATGATCTGCATTCTCGTCGCCTCGCTTATGAAACACTGGGCGATCACAAGCTGGTGCAGCGTCTTTTTGACGTGATTGCACCGCTGTTTGCCGGTGTTCCTGGCGGATACACCCGTATCACCAAGCTGGCACTGCCCCGCAAGGGAGATTGTGCTCCTATGGCGATTTTTGAATTCACTCGTCAACCGGGTGAAACTTCCGCCGAATAAGCGACATTCCGGTTCACGCCCGGAAGAGACATTAGGAACCTCAGGGTTCAAATGGAAAGGCTGTCTGTTCTAACAGACAGCCTTTCGTGGTATTGGCCCCTCAGCTTCACTGCTCCTGTAATAAGGAGCGCTTTGGCGGCTAGTTCTGCAGGAGCCTTCTGCTGAAGATGTTCAGTGTATAGGATCCCCTGTTGGCGTTGCGGCAATCAGACAAAGAATGCTCAAGAAATATGATAAGAAATACGAGTTGGTGCTGCTTGTCTGCTCACATCTCAAGTCCGGATGTTTTGCTGTTCCCGAGCTGACGGCATTGAAGCCGGTTCATAGGAGGAGAGCTGCATTCTCCATGGCCTGTGCAGAAAAACGAATCCACTTGATGGCGCAACACTGAACACAGAACGGTTTGAATCTTTCAGATCGTGTCGTTTTGATGCGTTTGCTGCTGTGGCCTCTCACTGCTCTGCAGACTGCAATATCCGGAAGAGGATACATCATCTTTTTGATATGCCCCGATCACATTTCGTCAGAACTGTGCGAGAACTATGGAATCTTCTTCAGGTTGCAGTGCCAGAAGACTTCTACCTGTGTGGGGCAGGTTCCCATATGAGTTTTGTTTCCAACCTATGAGAACTGTTCAGAGATCGAAGATGCCGGGTGGAGCTGTTCCCTGTGGCAAAAATCTGGTCTCAGGCAAAGTTGCATCTGTACATGGCCGGTCCGCGTATCTTCAGCTCTTGTCGGAAAGTGTGCGCAGTTCTGCCAGAAGTCGGTTTTTGACTTCCGTAAGGGGCATATGCAGGTAGTCCAGACTGTCGGGTCCAATAATATGCCGTTTCAGACGTGCATGACCGCAGTCTTCCCGTTCGGCAATACATAGTGCATGGCAGCCGCAAATCAGGAGTGCGATGTCGGCCTCTTCATCCCGATGGACAAGCTGAGGACTTCCTGGAATGGCAGAAAGCTCATTGAGCAGATCACAAACAAAGGCCGAGCGTTCATAGGCTTCATTACAGCCACCGCAAAATGTTACAGAAAGCGTTTTGACAGGCATTGATGTGCAGTCTCCAGAGGGTTGGGCATGGAAGAAAAGCCAAAGGAGTATAGTTGAGGGAGAAAGGCAAAGGCAAGGGGAAAAGACAGGGCTACAGAGAATTGTGCGAACAATGCAGAAAACTGAAGGCAGGACAGAAAGCTGACGTTCTGCCCTGCCTTCGTTGCTACGATGTCTATCGACTAGAAACCTTTTTCCCGCATGAGCATGATGAGGTCAGCCACTCGGTTGGAATAGCCCCATTCATTGTCATACCAGGATACAACCTTGGCCAGGGTGCCATCCTGTACGGTAGTATATTCGGCTTCTACAATGGAAGAATGGGGATCGCCCTTGAAGTCCATGGAGACAAGAGGGGCATCACTGTATGCCAGAATTCCCTTCAGTTCCCCTTCGGCAGCTTCTTTCAGAGCGGCACGCAGCGTTTCTGTATCCGTAGGACGTTCCAGAATGGCCGTGAAGTCAACAATGGAAACCGTGGGGGTAGGTACACGCAGAGACCAGCCGGTAAATTTCCCCTTGAGGGCGGGAATAACCTTGGCGACAGCCTGAGCCGCACCTGTGGAGGTGGGAATGATATTGCAGGCGGCAGCTCTTGCCCGACGCAGATCCTTATGGGGAAGATCAAGGATACGCTGGTCATTGGTGTAGGCATGAATGGTGGTCATGGCACCGGTACTGATACCGAAGAGCTTCTGTACCACCAGCGCAACAGGCGCAAGGCAGTTGGTCGTGCAGGAGGCGTTGGAAATGACATGATG
>CAMLXE010000213.1 GCA_946490455.1 uncultured Desulfovibrio sp.
ATAACGATGCCATTGAGGTGACGCTGGCCACCACGCAGGCCAATCGCATTGTCTGGCTCCAGCCGGACCGCAATGCCCTGGCCTTCGGGACGGAGGGGAGCGAGTGGACGCTTGCGCCTTCCGAGGGGGTTGCGCTCACGCCGTCCACGGTTTCCTTTCAGCTCCAGACCGCAAACGGCGGCAGCGGGGATGTGGCGGCGCTCCCCGTGGGCGGAGGGATTCTCTATGTGCAGCGCGGGAGCGGCGCCGTGCGCGAATTTGCCTACAGCTACAGTTCGGACAAGTACCTCGGACAGGATCTGACCATCCTTGCCAGACACATTCTGAAGGATGTGTCCATTCGTGCGTGGACCTTTCAGCAGGAACCCTACAGCGTTGTGTGGTGCGTGCTTTCGGATGGTACGCTTGCCGGACTCACCTTCATGAAGGAGCAGGAAATCATCGGCTGGCACCGGCACGGGACCGAAGGCGCCTTTCTTGATGCGGCAGGCCTTCCCGGTACGCCGGACGATCAGCTCTGGTTTCTTGTGCGGCGGGGCGAGGCGGTTTTTGTGGAGCGGCTCGATACCTTCTTTGATGCCGAAAACCTGACGGAAGCCCATTTTCTGGATGCGTCCCTGAACTATCAGGGCGAAGCGGCAGACCATTTCAGCGGTCTTGCGCATCTGGCCGGACGCGAGGTGCAGGTTTTTGCCGACGGCGGCACCATCGACGGACTCCATGTTTCGGACGAAGGCACGCTCGACCTGAAAAATCCGGCAACAGCCGTCCATGTGGGACTGCCATATACCTCGCGCCTTGTGCCGAATCTGCCCGAAATCCAGAGCGGACAGGGCTCTTCCTTCCTGCACAATCGAAAGATTCGCGCGGTCCGGGTCCGGGTGTACCGGAGCATGGCCTTCCGGGCCGGTCTTGGTGGCCATGCGGTGCCCATCGTGGACCGGCAGATTCGTTCGGGTCATTTCACGTCGGAACCCTTTTTCAGCGAAGGAACGGACCTTGCGCTGGATCTCTGCGGCGGCTGGGCGGAAGAAACGCCGCTTTCCCTTGAGGTCCGGAGCGCAACGCCGCTGACCATTCTCGCCATTCTCACCGCACTGGATGTCTCACCCTATAGTGGCAAGGGAGGTTTTTGATGGGAGCCATGACATTGGCACTGACAGCGGGCGGCCTTGCCGCGCTCACCAGCGTGGCGGAAAGCAATGCGCAGAACAGACAGGCCCGCTACCAGCAGAAGGTGGCGGAAGCAAACGCAGAGGCAGCCCGCAATCAGGCGAAGATTACGGAAGCAAAGGGGCGGGTTGCCGGTGAGAATCTGGACCGCGAACGCTCCGCTCTCCGACGCGAATATGCGGACCTTCAGGCCGGAAACGTGGCCGGCATGGGGGCGCTCGGCGTGGACATGTCGAGCGGTTCGGCCCTCCGGACTCTGGAAGGCAATGCGCTCCGCTTTGCGCAGAATGTGGGCGCCAATCGCTACCAGAAGGCGCTTTCCGACTGGGAAACCCGCCAGAATGTGAATGCCGCGCTCACAAATGCCAAAAATTACGAGGCGCAGGCGAGCCATTACGGCTCCACTGTCAGCGGGCTCGGCAGCACGCTGCTCACGGCCGGGCTTTCCGGGCTTGTGAGCGGCCTTTCCGCCTATTCCATGGCCGGTGGCTTTGGAGGCGCGGGAGAAGCGGCGGGAAGGGCCGTAGGTTCGGCAACAAAAACAGCAGAAAATCCTTTCTTTGACCGTGCGCTTGGCCGTTGGACTTCAACGCCCGTGCGGCACTAGGCCTTTCTGCTTTCTACAATGTGACTTGGGGAGGAGGCAATGGGCATTCGCATACAGCAGTATGGCAGAGGTCCCCGGAATGTGGGCATTGGCGGCGTTGACGCAGGATTCCAGCCGACACTTCGGAGCGTGAACGGCACGGAAGGGCAGCAGGTTCTGGGAACGCTTCTCGGCGTGGGAGCAAAGCTCACCGATGTGGCCGTCCGGGAGTTTGTCAGTTCCGAGACCGCCCGCGTTTCGCAGTCGCTCCAGCAGATGAACGAGGAGCTTGCCGCCGAGAGCAGCCGGTACATGAGCGAGCATCAGGGCGAGAATGCCCTTGATGCCGGAGCGCATTTTGATCGCTTTGCGCGGGAAACGGCGCAGAAGCATCTGGAGGAAGGCGGTTTTCAGGGTCGTTTTGCCGAACAGTTCCAGAGACAGGCCGCAGGTGAGGTTCTCCGCTTTCGGGAACAGGGAGAGGCCTACGGCGCGCAGCAGAAGGCCGCCTGGACGAATGCCGTGTATCAGGGGAGCGTTCGGGAGAATCTGAACAGCATTGCAAAAAATTACAATAACCCTGAATACATCGAGTTTTCGCTCGCAAACATGGACGAACTCGTGGACGGCTTTTTCCCCGGCATGGACAACCGGGCGCGGAAGACGGCGTTCAGGGAAGAGGCGGCCGGCCGCATCGTCGAGGGCTACCTTGCAGACGGCAATATCGACGGCGCACGCGGCGCACTTGACCGGTACCGGGACCTGCTCGGAAAGCAGGGGGATACGTTTGAGCGGGCCATCCGGGGCCGGGAGACGCTCGTTGCAGAGCGTGAAAGGAAGGAGCGTCCGGTCCGGGAGTTCAATCGGATCATGGCTGAAAAGGAACGCCTGATCCAGCTTTCGGAAAATGAGGCTGCCGGCTGGCAGGAGGCCCGTCGGCTTGCGGCAGAGGTGGAGGACCCGGAGGACCGGGCAGCCGTCATGAATATGGTGATGCAGGAACAGAACGTTGGCACGCGCCGCCGTCTTGCTTCCGACATGCAGAAGCTCATGGCTCTGTCTTCCGGCCTTTCTCCAGCGGAGCAGATGGAACAGCTTGAGGCAGCGGGCATCTCGGCAGAGGGGCTGCAACAGGTGAGAACACGCCTTGAGCGCGGCGGGGCGACGGACCCGGAAGCCCAGCGGAGCGGTTTCATGCGCCTTCTCTGGCAGGCGGAAACCGCGCTCACGGACAGGGAGAGCGAGGAGACGCTGCTTGCCTCGGCCATGCAGCTCGGACTGGATGGCGAGGCGGCACGCTGGGTTCTCAAGGTCCGGGATGGCGAATACCCCGGCCCTCAGGCCCTTTCCAGAGCCTTGGGGGCTCCCGTGACGGACGTTGCCCTCTACCTTGCCACCTGCGCAACCCTCTCCCAACGTGGCTTCAATGCCGAAAACCGCCCCACGGAAAGCGACCTCCGCTCGGCCTGCGCTCAGGCCGCCGGCCAGCTTGCCATGGCTTACGGCGGGCAGAACGGAACTCTCGTGCGGGCTTCCTACAATCCGGACTCGCCATCGGCAGTCGAAATGCCGCCGACAGAACAGCTGACCATGGAAAGCCAGCCGACAGAAAAGACTGTCGGGGAATCTCCGTTCGGTGAAACGGCTTCCGGCGAAACGTCGTCGGCACCCTCCACCTCCATAGCAGGCGAAACAGGAAAACAGCCCTCCGCCTCTATGTCTTCCGCAGAAAATCCGCCCGCAGACACACCGAACCCTGCCGAATCCCCGGCCAGAGGCACTCCCGCGCCGCTTTCCGATAATGGACATAATGGAAGCCATAGCACAAATCAGCCTGAAACAACTGACGACAAGAGGCGGAGAATCAGCGCCGGTGAGGCGGTTACGGTTACGCCTTCCCTACCGCCACTTGCACCAAAAGACGGCTTTCTGCCGTCTCAGGCCGTGGAACATCTCAGGAACGAGCTGCTTCTGAATCTCTATTCGGATAAGGAACTCAGCACCCTCTACAAAAAGATTGCTCCGCACTTGAAGGAGCTGGATGCCTTCTACAGGCAGCACAGGAAGGAGGGTGAGCCTGTCTGGTCGGATGATGCCGCAAGCAGCAGCCAGCGGGCATCCGAGCTGAGCAGAAAATATCCCTAT
>CAMLXE010000214.1 GCA_946490455.1 uncultured Desulfovibrio sp.
AAACCAACGAGAAACCTCTTCCAACCCTTCTTGTTCTATACGCTATGACAACTCCCGAAAGGTGCATTCACTACATATCACTCCAGAGAAGACAGAGTCTGCCAGACAATCCAAATTTTCATGTAAAATCAAATAGTTTATTGGTAATTTTTCCGGACTGTACTTTTGTTGAAAAATAATTAATATTGAATTTCATATTCAACAATAGACCAGCATCACAGGTATAACCAGCTGAACAGGGTGGGACTTCATGATGGTTTTCCTTACGGGCATCTGAACTGCCTACCATATCTGGAGAGCCGGCCACAACTTAAAGGAAATTCTGCCAAAGGATGGAGCCAGACAACATGAAGAAAAGAATATCACATTCTATATTCAGCCGTATAACGTACAGGAGTTCGTACTTGTCATCTCCAGAAGCGACCGAAAGCTGCCCCCAACATCCCTGAAGGCCAATACACGTAATCCATCCGCAAGACAGTTTTTCCGAGACAGGTACGCCAGGTACGGAAATCATCATACCTGACCAGGGCATAACAGGAGATCATGATTTTCTTAACATTCAACCAGAAGGATCAAGCATGAGCTACGAATTGACAGAGCAACAAAGGCTGGCAAGGCAGCTTTTTCGCGATTTTGCCGAAAATGAGGTGCGGCCGCTGGCTGCCGAAATCGACGAACTGGAACGATTCCCTAAGGAAACCGTTGCGAAGCTTGCTCAATATGGTTTCCTCGGCATCCCCTTTCCGCGGGAATATGGTGGGCAGGGTGGCGATGTTCTTACCTATATTCTTTGTGTTGAAGAATTGAGCCGGGTATGTGCGACAACTGGAGTCATCGTATCCGCGCACACCTCGCTCGCCTGTGATCCTCTTTTCAAATATGCAACTCCGGCTCAAAAGGAAGAATTTCTTCCAGATCTCCTTTCCGGCCGGAAACTTGGTGCATTTGGTCTTACCGAGCCTGGTGCGGGAACTGATGCAGCAGGCCAGCAGACAACCGCCGTTCTGGAGGGAGATACCTACGTTCTCAATGGGTCCAAGATATTCATCACCAATGGAGGGCAGGCCGAAACCTACATCATTTTTGCCATGACCGACAAAGCCCAGGGAATCAAAGGCATCTCTGCCTTCATCGTGCCCGCGAATGCACCTGGATTCTCCATTGGCAAAAAGGAACTCAAAATGGGAATTCGGGGGAGCTCCACCACCGAACTGATCTTTGAGAACTGTGTCATTCCAGCAGCCAACCTGCTCTCCAGCAAAGGTAAGGGCTTTGGCATCGCCATGGGAACACTTGACGGAGGCCGTATCGGCATCGCGGCGCAGGCTCTCGGCATTGCCCAGGGGGCTTTTGACGAAGCCGTACACTATGTCAAGGAGCGCAAGCAGTTTGGAAGGCCCCTCTCAGCCTTCCAGAACACGCAATTTCGCCTTGCGGACATGAAAGCCCGAATTGAAGCGGCACGCTTGCTGGTATACCGGGCTGCGGCACGAAAAGACGCCGGCGTCGATTTCAGTACGGATGCAGCCATGGCCAAACTGATTGCCTCAGAAACAGCCATGAGTGTGACAACTGAAGTGGTCCAGCTTTTTGGCGGCTATGGCTATACTCGCGACTATCCCGTTGAACGGATGATGCGCGATGCAAAAATCACTGAAATTTACGAAGGGACGAGTGAAGTGCAACGGATGGTCATTGCGAGATCCGTCCTCAACTAAAAGGAAAAGAAAATGAAAATTATTGTCTGCATCAAGCAGGTTCCGAACACCACAAAGGTCCGTCTGGACCCGGAAACAGGGACGCTGATTCGCAAGGGCATTCCCAGCATTATCAATCCGGACGACAAGGCTGGTCTTGAAGCCGCACTGCGACTTAAGGACCAGCATGGAGCGCACGTCACAGTTCTGACCATGGGACCTCAACAGGCCGATGTCGCCCTGCGTGAAGCTCTGGCCATGGGCGCGGATGAGGCGGTACTTCTTACGGACAGAGCCTTTGGCGGAGCTGATACGTGGGCCACATCCTCCACGCTTGCCGCCGCCATCCGAGGTATGGACTATGATCTCATCATCACCGGCAGGCAGGCCATTGACGGCGATACTGCACAGGTTGGCCCTCAGATTGCGGAACATCTGGGTATTCCCAACATCAGCTATGCAGAAGAGCTTCAGGTCGAGGGAGACAGTGTCATTGTCAAACGACAGTATGAGGATCGCTATCACATGCTCAGAGCCAAAATGCCCTGCCTCATCACCGCTCTTTCAGAGCTGAATACTCCCCGCTATATGACGCCAGGCGGCATTTTCGATGCCTATGCACAGGAAGTAAAAGTTCTTAACCGTAAGGATATTGTCATTGACGATACTGATATTGGCCTCAAGGGTTCCCCGACTCGTGTATTCAAGTCCTTCACCAAGGCTCTCAGAGGAAAGGGAACCGTTGTCGAGCTGGATCCACAGGCAGCAGGAGACTGGCTTGTAGAACGGCTTCAGGAAAAATTTATCCTCTAGGAGGCACAGGGTGAACGAAACATATAGAGGCATATTTGTATTTGTCCAGCAGACAGACAGAAACGTCGCGAACGTTTCCCTGGAACTTATTGGTAAGGGACGGGAACTGGCTCGGGAACTGGGAACAGACGTTACGGCCATTCTTCCTGGCTTTCAGGTAGAAGGTCTCTGTGCCCAGCTGGCCCGTTATGGTGCAGATCGGATCATTCTGGTGGATGATCCGGCACTCGAGACCTACATGACAGAACCCTATACCCGAGTGATGCACGAGGTCATCACCAGATATCGCCCTGAAATTGTTCTGTATGGTGCCACTGCCATCGGCCGAGATCTGGCCCCCAGAGTTTCTGCCCGTGTCCATACCGGGCTCACTGCCGACTGTACTGGTCTGGCCATACAGGAAGGGACAGGTCACCTGCTTATGACCAGGCCTGCCTTCGGCGGCAATATCATGGCCACCATCATCTGCAGGGAATTTCGTCCTCAGATGGCCACGGTGCGTCCTGGAGTCATGCAGCGCATCAGCCCTATCGAGGATGCTGTCTGCCCGGTGGAACGCCTTGAGATTGAAGGCCTGGCGGAATCCAGAAATGTCGAACTTCTGGAAGTCATCAAAAAAGTCAGCGAAAAAATGGACATTCAGGATGCCAGAGTTCTGGTTGCCGGTGGCCGTGGTGTCGGAGGCCCAGAATCTTTCCGTCTTCTGGAAGAGCTTGCCGAGGCCCTTGGCGGAACAGTTGCTTCTTCACGTGCCTGTGTTGATGCAGGCTGGGTGGACAGAGAACTGCAGGTAGGTCAGACCGGCAAGACCGTACGGCCGAATCTCTATATTGCCTGTGGTATTTCTGGAGCCATCCAGCATCTGGCTGGCATGGAAGAATCCGAGGTTATTGTTGCCATCAACAAGGATGCCTCAGCCCCCATCTTTGAAGTAGCTGATTTTGGTATTGTAGGCGATGTCCATAAGATTCTCCCGGTTCTGACAGAAAAGATCAAAGCCGCACGCAGAGAACGGGAAACGGCCTGACCTGAAAAGGCAGCGTCCATCCATCGGAACACTACTCTTCTTAAGCGCAAGGGACCCGATTAAAATCGGGTCCCTTGCTTTCTGCCAGCAGGACTGCCGACAGCACTCCGAAAATTTTCCTGTCTTGCTGTTTACTGCAAACTTCAACCAGTTCCGATTGTCAGACACGATTCTTCTGTAAAGTTTGTTCATTCGCGGGTTGAGGTTATCCTTGCAGGAGGAATTCCGGGAACACAACGCATGATATCACTAACCAACACACGGAACCGTGGTGAACTGAGAGGCACTCTTCTTCATCTGACGGATCTCAGTTCTGTTGAATATGTTGCATAGTTCGAGAGAATT
>CAMLXE010000215.1 GCA_946490455.1 uncultured Desulfovibrio sp.
TCCGTACGGTATCAATGGCCTGAGCCGCAGACTTGATCAATGCCGTACTTCCGTCCCGGTCGGTTCCGGGCATCGGCGAAACACTGGCATCAGTCAGAGCAACGCCCTTCTGACGACCGTTGGGCAATGCACCGGTCATCGGAGCAAAATAGTTGTGATACGACAGCGAGAAGGGATCCATATGAGCTTCATAGCCGAAGTAATCCGGGCCATGCGAACGGTAAATCCGTTCCACATCGCGGAAGAAGCGACGAGTAAGCTGGTCCACGTCTTCGATATCATTGCCATGCTTGGGAGCCTCAAAGCACATCTTCTGAATGGCTTCATAGCCTTCAAAATTGGCAGCAAGAGCTTCCTTGAGCTGGGCCCAGGTGAGCTTTTTCGTATCATAAATGAGATACTTGATGGCATAGAGCGAGTTCACCGCATCGATACCGGTTGAAGTGATGCACAGGGACTGCGAATACTTGGGGCCACCCGCTTCTTCACAAAGTCCCTTTTCAATGCATCCATCAAGCAGGCAGGAACGGAAAATATTGGGAACGATCTGTTCGCGGGTACTGTTGCCAAGGTCACTGATCTTGCGCTGGGCATCGTAGGCGTGGTCCATGTGCTGCAACAGAGCCTGATAGACCTCTTCAAAGGACGCGCATTCTTCCACCGGCTTCACGGCGGGGAAAACCTGCTTGCGGGTATGCGGATCGAATCCGTCGTACATCACAAACTCAACAAGCTTGGCGAGGTTCGGCTGTCCTTCAAAGGTTACATAGGAGCCCTTGCCCTGAATACCGGTTCCCACACAACCGAAAATGACCGGCAGGGTCCGAGCTTCGTCCAGTGTAATGCCACGAGAAGCGAAACGTACCAGAGAACGGGCCACAGCAGCATTCATGTTCATGAACTGAGGCTGACCGGAACCGCCCCGAACGACTTCGACAGCCTTTTCGAGATAGGAAGGCTTCATCTTCGGGGTGTAGAACAGAGCCAACGTGGGCTGAATGTTGTGCATGGCAATCTGGGTATCCATGAGCAGTTCTTCCAGCTCATTGGAAGCATCGTCACCATCAGCCGTATAGCCACCCAGCGAAATGGTCTGACCGGTATGCCCGGAGAAGGCCTTGGCATAGGCGTCGCCCTGATAGACAGCGATTTCCAGATGCTTGACCCACTGGCACTTGAGAAGCGTAAGGACCTGTTCCTTGGTGAGGGTTCCCTCATCGATATCCTTCTTATAGAAGGGATACATGTACTGGCCATACCGTCCAAGCGAGTGTCCGCAGCCGCACTGTTCAATCTGGATGCAGCAGTGAGTAAACCAGAAGGACTGGAGCGCTTCGCGGAAATTGCGTGCCGGATATTCAGGAACCCTGCGGCAGACTTCGGCAATTTCCATCAGCTCAGCCTGCTTCTTGGGATCCGTTTCAGTCTTTGCGGTTTCTTCAGCAAGATCGGCATACCGATGTGCATAGGCAATAACGGCATTGAGGGCTATCTTGCAGGCCCGATAGAATTCAATCTTGGTCCAGTTGGTCGCATGCTTGGGAAGCTTCTGATAGGCTTCTTCCACTTCGTCCAGGATCCCTCGAATCCCCTTGTTCAGAACAGCAGGATAATCGGCCACACCGGAACCCGTGGAGTTATCGTTCACAGGATAGATCCAGCCACATTTGACAAGCAGTTCCGCATTGCCGCCATACAGTTCCTTATAGAGCTTGTTGGCGCGGTCATATGTGGTCTTGCCTTTCCAGGCCTTGTAGACCTTCTTCAGAATTTCCTTGGTTTCATCGGAGAAACGGACTTCACCCAGCGAAGAGAGAGCCAGTTTGTCAGAATCAAGGTCATCCTTGACCCAGTTGCACTGCCATTCGGGGTAGGCATAAATCATTGCCCTGCCACCAGCGAGGCTTCCCACGATGGGATTGCCATCGAGATAGATCTTCTTGTTCTTCAGAACCTTCTCAAACAGCTTGGCACGGGTGATAAAAACGCTTTCTCCCTTGCATTCGTCATACGTTTCCACAAGAAATTTCAGACGCTCAGGGTCCATATTCTGCTCTGTATCGAGCAATGCAGCCTTTTGGGCACCAATGCGCTGTTCCAGATCACTCCAATCAATTGCGTATGCCATGACAAGTCTCCTTGTATTTTGCTTCGCTCATCAGATGCGCCATTTTTTCATGGTATCTTGCAAAGAGTCTGCCAAAGGCACTTATTCACAAATAAACAGTAAAATAAATATATTATCATGGTTATAAAAAGACCGTTCCCCTCTGTGAACAACAGTTGTACCGATTTGGTACACTTCATGGGACAAATTGTACCGATATTGGTACAACTGACACTCAAAATTATCCGACCAGCGGACACACCGACATCTCTTGTGGGACGCCATCATCCCCTGCCACCTGACGAAGGAGACCGGACAAACGTCATAAGTGCAGCAATATATCAGGAAAACATCCTCTCTGTACCGTCTGACCGCAGCCAGAAGCGTTCAGATCAACAGCAGGAAAGAGAAAATGGGAACAAGTCCACATAAACCCATTCGACTGGGCATCAAAAATGCAAGCTCTCCGGCAAAGGATATCTGTCAAAAACACCAGCCAAGGAGAGTCGTACATGGACGGGATCGTGTACAACATACAAAGAATGTCCACGAAAGACGGACCGGGCTTGAGGACCACTGTCTTTCTCAAGGGGTGTCCTCTGCACTGTCCATGGTGCAGCAATCCCGAATCGCAAAGCTTCAAACCACAACTTATGGTCTTCGCCAATCTTTGCGTAGGATGCGGAGCCTGTGCGCAGGTATGTCCCAATGGGGCTGTCGTCAAGATTGGCGATGTCTATAACCGGGATCGAGCGTTATGTACGGATTGCGGCCTTTGTGCCGCAAGCTGTCCGACCAAGGCTCGGGAAATGTCCGGGAAACGGATGAGCGTAGAAGAGGTCATGCGTGTCGTGGACAGTGACAGTCTGTTCTACGACAACTCAGGCGGCGGCGTGACTTTTGGAGGAGGAGAACCAACGGCAGCAGGTGATTTTCTGATTGCCCTGCTCGATACCTCCATGAAAAGAGGGTATCATATCTGTCTGGATACCTGTGGAGTTTGTCCGCAAGATCGTTTCAAAACCATCATGGACAAAACCGAACTTTTCCTGTTCGACTGCAAGCATATGGATCCAGAAGAGCATAGGCGTCTGACAGGTCTTGATAACGAAGTGATTCTCAAAAACCTGCATATGCTTTTTGAGGCCAAAAAGGATGTCCGTATTCGCGTTCCGCTCATGCCTGGCATCAACGACACAGAGAAAAACATCGCCCAGATGGCAGACTTTCTGCATAAGCATGGACGTGATGAAGTTGATGTTCTGCCCTGCCATACCTTCGGGCACAGCAAATATGCAGCGCTGAATCTTCCAGATCCCGTCATGAAGCCCTATCCCAAAGAAGAGCTGGATCTGGTTCTGGATCGCTTTGCACAATATGGATTGAAAGTCGTTATGGTTGAATAGAAAAAGCAGCTTTCATGGGCAGGAAGTGCCATTGCAATGTTCACATCGCATGAGGCATTCCTGTCCATTCAGGAATGATGCGCTTGCACAGGACAGAATGCATACAGAGAAAAGTGATTTCCCTGATGTGTTGCCTTTTTTCAGATCGAAATGGGGGAAAGAAGACGGTCAATCCGCCATTATTTCCGACAAAACGAAAAGCCCAACAGAAAAGGGACTTATGGTTTCCCATAAGTCCCTAAAATTTCTGGTCGGGATGAAAGGATTTGAACCTTCGACCCCTTGAACCCCATTCAAGTGCG
>CAMLXE010000216.1 GCA_946490455.1 uncultured Desulfovibrio sp.
ATTCCTCCCGGGAGATAGACGAAAAGTCGCTCAGGATCGTCCGTTGCGGTCAGGGCGACGACGTTGAATGATAACGCGTTTGAGTGGTCCTTCTCCCGAACTGCGCGTCTGCACATCGGGGGAATCCTGAAGAGCCATGTGAACGAGGCGTCTGTGATAGGAACTCATGGGACGGGTGGAACAGGGGCGACCCGTGGTGCGGACTCGTTCGGCCAGAGCCAGAGCCAGTTCCCGAAGACGATCATCCTGCCGTTCACGGTAATCGCCCACATCAAACTGGACACGGACAGGCGCTTCCATGATTCGGCTTACAATCCGCGACGTAATGTACTGCAGCGCGGCAAGCGTCTGACCTTCGCGTCCGATCAGAAGCCCAGAATCCTCTCCGCAATCCACGCGGACGTCCACTCTGTTTTCCAGAATGGTCACTGTGACAGGTGTTTCACCCAGGATGGAGGATACAATTTTTCCTGCTGTTTCACGGACAACTCTTTCCAGCTTTTCATGATCCAGTTCGGAGAATGGCGTTGCCGGCAGACCTTCAGCGATGCTCTCGTCATGTTCTGGACCGGGAACTGTGAGTTCAGCCGGCTCAAACAGTTCCTGCCGAGGGGGATGGGGGCGTTCAGGCCGAGAGCGCTGCACTCGCTCCGACCTTTCCTGTCGTTCAGGACGGGAATAGCGGCGTTCGGAGCGCGGTCTGAAATCTCCATTGCCCTCCGTGAAGGTATTGCCCGAGAAGCGGGAACGGGGACGAGGCTCAGGAAGAATGCGGTTCCCAATGGAATCATCCAATTCTTCTTCAGGGAGAATTCGATTTCCAATGGAATCGTCGAGTTCTTCCTCGGGAATGATGCGATTCCCGATATCGTCCGGCACTGCTTCAGGCGCTGGACGACGATTCTGACGAGTTCTTCCATTGCCCTGTTCCGGCCGGCGGGAGGACCCTCCCTCACGTCCAAGAATGGAACCAACCTTTGATTTGAGCTGGGCACGGCGTGCGCGCACAATGGCCTTGCGTGCGCCAACCAGACCGAAAATGCCATTTTTGGCATCCTGAACAATGTCTATTTCCAGTTTTTCGCGCGGTGCATCAAAATAGGCACACGCTCCCCGGATGGCTTCATCCAGGCTTTTGCCTTGAAATTCAACAAAATCTTCCATCTGAAATCTCCTGACGGCTTAGGCTTTGCGAAGCATCCACCACTGCTGTCCTATGGACAGAATATTGTTGCACAACCAGTAGAGGACCAGACCGGCAGGGAAATTGAGGAACATGGCCGTAAAGACGATCGGCATGAACATCATGACTTTTTGTTGAGTCGGATCTCCTGCGGCAGGAGTCAGACGCTGCTGGAGGAACATGGTCAGGCCCATGACGATGGGCGTGATGTAATAGGGGTCAGCTGCGGAAAGGTCGGCGAGCCAGATGATGTCCGTAAAGGGGATGTGGTCGATGAACGCTGCGTGCCGCAGTTCGATGGAGTTGAGCAGCGCCTGATACAGACCGATGAAGACTGGAATCTGAACCAGAATGGGCAGACATCCTCCGGCAGGATTGACCTTGTAGGTCTTGTAGAGCTGCATGACCTCACGATTGAGAGCCTGCTTGTCATCCTTATACTTTTCGCGGAGCTTCTCCATCATGGGCTGTAATTTTTTCATCTGATTCATGGACTTGTAGCTCTTCTGGGAGAGAGGCCAGAAGCAGATGCGGATGAGGCACACAAGAAGGATGATGGCGATGCCCCAGTTGCCCACATAGGAGTGGAAAAAGTCAAGAATGACCAGAAGCGGACGGGCAATGATGGAAAACATCCCATAGTGCAGCGCCGAGATCATGTCGTTGGGAGCCGTGACCAGAAGGTTCTTGTCCTTGGGACCAAGCCACCAGTTGGTCGTGGTGCTGAATTCGCCGCCCGCAGGAGTAGGCTGTTCCGGACGTTCCAGGGCCAGACGCCATACGCTGCCCTGTACCCGGCCTTTGAGAGTCAGATTCTGGGTTTCGGCAGGGGCAGTCAGGTTCATGAAATAGTTGCTCATGACGCCGGCCCAGAGGAATGTACCCTGTTCAAGAATGCCCTGTTCGGCAAGTGTGCTGGAGCTGGTTTCCTCTTCAAAGCTGCCGTTGCTGTCCCAGGCCAGTCTGGTGGGGTCATAGCTGCTTCCGCCAAAGGGCGTAGCGGCAACGATGAAACCCATGCGTACATTTCTGGACGTCTGATCGGCCGCACCAATGAAGGTCTTTTCTGTCAGCAGGTAGGTATCAGCGTCAAAGGTAATCTTGCGGGTAACCCGAATGCCGTCCACCAGACCGGTAAAGGTAAGTTCCCCTTTCTGACCCGCGGCGAGATTGAGATCGGAACCACTGAAAGCCCACTGTCCCGTACTCCAGGAAGGCTGACCATTGATGGTCAGGCCGAGAGGAGCCGTCTGGGCAGCATCGGACGAAATCATGTTGATGCGGGGAGAATTTTCATCAATGGTGGCGTTATAGTTCTTCAGTTCGAAAGAACGCAGGATGCCGCCGCCAGTATAGAGTACAGCAGAATAGAGAGGGGTTTCCACCTTCACTTCACGACCGGCAGAAGGCGTGAAAATGGGAATGGGCGTAGAAGTGGGGGTTGACTGGGTTCCCTGTTCTGACTGTTCTTGCTGAGCTGTGGAAGCCGTTTGGGACTGGGGCTGTGCTTCAATGGCTTCCTGCTGGACAGGGGTCCTTTTGGGAGCCCATCCCATGTATTCGGATAAGGGCGACCACGCCAGAAGAATGAGAATGGACAAGCCAATAGCCAGGAATGTACGTTTATCGTCCATGATGATCCAGTTGCTCCTGATGGCTGTAAGAGGAAGAGTTTTTCAGCGGAGGGACAGGGTCATATCCTCCCGCGGACCAGGGGTGACAACGAAGGATGCGCCGCAGAGCAAGCCATCCGCCCTTCAGAATTCCATGCGTCAGAACTGCCTCAATGGCATAGGCTGAACAGGAGGGATAGAAACGGCATGAGGGCGGGAGGACAGGAGAAATCGTCCATTGATAGATGCGGACTGGAAGAACCGCAAGACGGCGCAGCACGGAAAAAGTCACGCCGAGACTCCTGTCCTGGAATCTCTGGAAGAACTTTCGTTGCTTGCAGGGCAATCTGCGGATTCCCCTGTATGGGCACGCAAAGAGAAGGCCGTTTCCCTGATGATCTCCAGTACGGGGAGAATTTCAAGGTTCGCGGACAGCAGGGTAAGCCGTTCCGGATTGAGATGACGCTTGGGCACGATGACAATATCCAGGGCGGAGGGAATAAGCGCCTGATTGAGGCGAATGCATTCCCGCAGAACGCGCTTGACCCGGTTACGCACGACTGCTTTCCCGATTTTCTTGGTGACGGCCATGCCGACTCGCCAGTCCAGATCTTCGGGTATACGAAAATACACAAACATTACGAAATGTTTGGAATAAAAACGGCGACCCTTATCATAGCAGAGCGTGAAGTCGGATCGCCGGAGCAGTCTGTGCCGCCGAGGCCGGGTTAAACAGTTAATTGTTTCCGCCCCTTTGCGCGACGACGACGGATGATGGCACGACCGCTGGCAGTACTCATACGTTCGCGGAAACCGTGGGTCCGCGCTCTGCTGATTTTGCTGGGCTGGTAGGTTCTTTTCATGAATATACTCTCCTTGAGAACGTCTGAGCCAGAAGTTATATCGGAACAACGTGGATGCGTCAAGTCCGACAGCCGAAGAACAGGTACATGGAAACTTTTGTCTGACGGGCCGATATGGTGTATGGGGAGAAAAAGCAAGGAGAA
>CAMLXE010000217.1 GCA_946490455.1 uncultured Desulfovibrio sp.
GAGGCTGTTGAGAAACTGGAAAAGGCCGGAACAGATAATACCACGGTATCCAACATTATGATGGATGGATTTGACGAAAGCTGTTCAGAAAACGAATTGCTTGAGATAACGGATGCCTATGCCCGCCCTCTGTCTCCCTACCTGAAGGAGGAAACGAAATGAAATACTACATCAACCACTGTGAGATCACCCAAAACTGGACAACCTGGGAAGTGGATGCCGACTCATATGAAGAAGCCGTGCAAAAGCTGAACCAGACCGGATATGACAATCTGGATGTATCCGCTGCCATGACAGACCCCAATAACCAGACCTGCGAATACGAAGACTACCCCGCCGAAACCCCGGAGGACCACACGCCCTACACCCTTGCCGAATTTGAGGAGGAATGACCATGTTTCTTGCTGTTTTACACGTAAAGGATGACTTTGAAATCCTCTTCATCACAACCGACGGTATAGCAGCCGCCCGTGAAGTCGGCTCTCTGTACGACCGCACCCTTCAAGAGATTCCACCTGACAGAGTTATATCGTCCCAACTTTCTCTCGGCTGGGCAGAAATCGTCACCCCCGAAGGGATGGAACATTGGGTCGCTGTCCCATTCCACGGAACCAAAGAGAACCTCAAAACCTTCGTCGACCAACTGAAAGGACGGTTATAATATGCTTTACATTTTACTGCACAAGGATACAAACGGAACCCACGTGGAACTCATCACCCGCTCGAAAATAAAGGCTGTGCAGGAACTCGTCCGCCAATATACTGACAGCGCTGTGCATGAACTCATCTTCCGCTATAACGAAAATCAGCAAAACAATCTTAACGCCCAGATTGAGGACTTTGATATGACTGATGGATCAACCTTCTACGCCGAGATCGTGATGGAAGATGAGGAAACCGAGTGGTGGGAAGTTATCCCGTATAAGGAGGCTGATGTAGAGTGACCTACACAGTCCGCGTCCTGCTGGATTTGCAATTCACCAAATACATGACCGTGGAAGCCAATTCAGAAGAAGAAGCCGTTGCCAAGGTAAACGACGCCTCCGCTTCGGAGGCTTTCTTCGACGAAATGACCGAGAACTACGACACCCAGGATATGGAGGTGGAAGGCTATCTCTGTGAATACGATTACCGCAACATTACAAGGCTGGAAGATGTTCTGGCCCGTGACGAGGAGGAATATTTGTGAAAGATTTCAATAGGGCTTCCATTACCTGGACCGTAAAGGAAATGGTCCGCCTGGCGAATGCCGGCAAGATAAAATTTGACAACGCTGTCCAGAGGGGCCTTGTCTGGGATGACGGCAAGAAATCCCTCCTGATCGACTCCATCCTGCAAGGCTATGAAATCCCCCCGATGTACGCCAAGAAAGGGGAGGGGAACGTCTACGATATGCTGGACGGCAAGCAAAGATGCAACGCCATTCTGGACTATATCGCGAACAAGTTTGCCCTTACCGAGCTTTCGGAGGAGCTGGAATCCTACGACAACCTCTGCTTTGACCAGTTGGACGCCGAAGACCAGGACATCATCATGAGCTATGCCCTCAAGGTGACCTACTTCGACGGCATCTCTGACGCCGATGTGCAGGAAATTTTCTACCGCTTGAACAACGGAAAACCCCTTTCAACCTATGAGCAAACCCGGGTTAAGGCTAAGTCTTTAAACGAGGTGCAGGCCCTCTCCCAGATGTCCCTGTTCGATTCGGACAAGACGGGCCGCAAGTATCCGGGCTACAAGAAGGAGGAGCTGATCTTCCGCCTGATGATGACGCTGACCGAAGAGTCGCCCGACCTCGAACGCAAATCCCTCACCGAGTATATCCGCACTCACACCATTACGGAAGAGGAGCAGGAAAGGGCATTCGACGCCTTCAAGCTCTACGCCACCATCACCGACGCCGTCCTGTCAACGGCCATCCCCGAGGACAAGAAGCAAAAGCAGAAGATCTACAAGCGCCTTCTCTCACCTACCCATATGCTGTCTGTCATGCCCTACATGGTCCGGGCTGTCGAAGACCTGCGCTCCACCACCCAGATGCGTCTCTGGCTCGAAACCTTCTTCTCCGGCAAGAAGAGGGCTTCAATCGACGAGACTTACAACGACAACGCTTCCCGAGGTTCGGCCAAGCGGGCCGCTCTGATGACCCGGCACGATGCTCTGGAACGGAGCTACCTTAAGTTTATGGAGGAAAACAAATTATGAAGATGACAATTGCGATGCTGGCCCTGCGCCTTGCGATTAACCTGATGGATGTTGCGATCTGGTTGGGCCGTGAGAAAAACGTGTCGGAAAGGGCCCAATAAACCCGGAAAAATGTGCAAGGAGTGATTCCGATGAACAGTTATCGTAACTCGCGGGGCTGGCTCTACCGTGTCCAGCCTGGTCTTGGCGGAAAATGGAGAGCGCAAGTCTTACGCCCCGGCAGAAGCAAGTGGGAATCGGCCCCTTTCCTGCCATGGCAGACTAGAAGGGAAGACGCTGAAGCGGACCTAATCCGTTACGCTAAAAGATACAATCTGAAAGGAAGCAGTAAATGAATCCCGAGCCTTTTATGCTGTATACGGGCAACGGATTTCGTCAGACTCGTGGTCATATCTTTAAGGAGTACAAGCTTGCCATCATGAGAGACCAGGTTGACTGGCGTATGAACTGGAGCATTATTGATTTGCCAACAGGTTGTCATGTAGCAACTGGTTACGCTACACTGCAAGACGCCATAAGGGGCCTATCCCTGGCTCGCAACCTGCGGGACAGGGCTTTTGTCGACGCCGAAGCCGAAAGTTTGCGAAAAGCCTGCCGCATTGCCTACCAGCAGGAATTGGAAGAAATGCGTAAGCTTGCTTCTATCCTCTTTGATGAGTAAAGGAGACCATCATGAAAAAATTTCTCATCACCTATAACGTCCGTTTTACCGAGAACGGAATCGACCAAACGGCCGAAACCTGCACCACATTAGAAGTCGCGGAGGAACGTATGGACGAACTCCAAACATCAGGAGGAGGCATAAGCACTTGGCTGGAGAACCTGCTCGACCTGACCGAGTTCTTCAAGGCGAGGCAGTATATTTGGTGCAGTGTCAAATCCATCGAAGACATTACTTGGAGGTATCCGAATGACTGAATTAGAAAGACGTTGGCTCGAACTCAGTGACGTGCCCTTCGACGAACTGGAAGACGGAACCCTCGTGCTGGCTGAAGACTGGTGGCTGTTCCCCAAAGGAACCGACCGCGAAGACATCTGGCATTACTTTGATGAACACCATCCGGATGGCGTTTATGCTCTTCTGTATGAATTTCCCAGAGAACGTGTCGTCACCTGCGTCAATTGCAAAGAAAGCTATTTTGTGTCTGAACTTCGTCCCGTTCCTGTCTGCTGGGACGACGGCAAACCTATCGGCTGGCAGTACCTCTGCCCCGACTGCGTTTCCGACCTGGAACAAAACGGAATCCTGACCCGCTGTGAATGCTGCGGCGAAGTCTTCTACGCCCTCGACCTGCAAACGGACCCCGAAACAGGCGAGAAGGAACTCTGTCCCCACTGTCACGAAGTGTGGTGTGATTGACAAGTTAAACAAAATCCTGTAAAATAAAGGAAAGAATAGAGGTGAATCGTATGAACGTTACGCTGATGTACCGCAAACTTCCTGTTGCCGGACTTTCGCTGGACTCTGCAACAGCTGCAATTTTGAAGATCCGAACCGTTTATGCCCCTGCCCATCTTCCGATTGGCGTCCTTTCTCAAAAAGGGACCCCAGACCGTGCCAAACTGAACGAGTGGTGGCTGGACC
>CAMLXE010000218.1 GCA_946490455.1 uncultured Desulfovibrio sp.
TGTCAAACTCTTCATAAAAGGAACGGGTAGCTGCTTCCTCTTCCGTACCGTTTCCGCTGCGCCTGAGGGAGGCTGCCTTCTGTCTTTCCTTTTTTTCCTGAACAGTAAGAAATTGTTTCTTGTTGAGTTTCTTGAAGGGATTTTCTGCTGCAAATGGCCGTTCATCGTTCATCGTCTTTATCCTTTTAGAGAATGCTCTCCGTACGTCGAGGAAAAGATATGCTCTGTATGCGGCTCTCGCAAGTCCTCCGAAGTGTGAACATGACGCTTGCCTCTTGCGAAAGAGACCGGAAAAGCCTATTCTCCCCGGAGAACTCACATCTGCAAGTTTGAGGAGCGAACCATGTCTCTGACGCGTGCCCAAGCGTATACGAACGCCGGAGTGGATATCAACGCCGGTAATTCTCTTGTTTCCCGTATCAAATCCATCGTTTCGGAAACCCATATCCATGGTGTGCTGTCCGATATCGGGGGATTTGGAGGCCTCTTTAAGCCAGATCTTTCCGGCATGAGCGAACCGGTACTCGTAGCCTCGACTGATGGCGTGGGAACAAAGCTCAAGCTCGCATTTGCCTTTGACAAGCATGATACCGTGGGGATTGACCTTGTGGCCATGTGCGCCAATGATATTCTGGTGCAGGGAGCCCGTCCTCTGCTCTTCCTCGACTATTTCGCCACAGGAAAGCTTGATGTTGACAGAACAACGCAGGTTATTGCCGGCATAGCGGATGGCTGCAAACAGGCAGGGTGTGCCCTCCTTGGTGGCGAAACAGCAGAAATGCCTGATATGTATGGTGATGGAGAATATGATATTGCCGGTTTCTGCGTAGGAATTGCTGATAATTCCAAAATCGTGGACGGATCGGGAATACGTGTAGGAGATGTGCTGATCGGTCTCGCTTCCTCTGGCGTGCATTCCAATGGCTTCTCTCTGGTTCGTAAGCTCCTTGAAAAGAGTGGCCTTGGTCCTGATGACATTATGCCCGGAACGGAGAGAACAGTTCGGGATATTCTGCTTGAACCCACCTATATCTATTCTGATGTTGTTCGCAGCATCATGAGGGACCTGCCTGTGAAGGGAATGGTTCACATCACCGGTGGTGGATTCTACGATAATATCCCTCGTGTATTGCCCAATTCTGTTGTGGCCGAGATCAAGTTTGGCTCCTGGAATGTCCAGCCTGTTTTCCACTGGCTTCGTGAACAGGGCGGTCTGACCTGGCCGGAGATGCTGCAGATATTCAACTGTGGCGTAGGCTATATCTTTATTGTTCCCAATGAAGTTGCCGAAGAGACCATGAACCGGCTTGAAGCCATGCACAAGGGCGCATGGGTGATAGGCTCCATTGCCCGCAGGCAGGATGATGAAGAACAGGTTCGTATGGTATTCTAGACAGTTTTCCAGAATGGTCAGAGCCCCCGAATATCGGGGGCTTTTTTTATGTATGCTGTTAGCGCAGTCTTTCTCCGCGCAACCAGGCAATGCCTGCACTGACAAGAAAACAGCCGCAGCTGACAAGGATGATGGTGGCACCGCTCGCTGTCTGCATCCAGTCCTGTGCTGAAAGAATGAGCCCTGTCGCAGCAGAGAACAGGCTGACCACAATGGCCCACCAGAACATGGCCCCTGCCGATTGAGCCATATTTCTTGCCGTGGCTGCGGGTACAATGAGCATGGCCGTAACCAGAAGCACTCCTACTGCTCTGACGGAACACATGACCACAAGGGCGAGCAGCCCAGCAAAAAGATAATGATACAGTGCAACTCTGACACCGTGTACGCGGGCCAGCAGCGAATTGAGGCTGATGTAGAGAAGACGATTGAAGCCCCATAGCTGGAAAAGCATCAGTGCAATGAACAGCGCCAGCAGCCAGTGGAGTTCCTGTTCGTCAATGGTCAGAATGTCACCATAGAGAAATTGCTGGAGGTCTCTGGCCACACTTGCATGCTGACTGACCACTGCAAGCCCAAAAGCCATTACAGCAGAAAAGAAGACACCAATGACGGTATCTGAAGAGAGCGCGCTGTGTCTGAGTGTTCCCATAATGGAGATGCCTACAAAAACACCAAAGAGGGGCATGGAAATAGCGGGATCGATTGAAAACAGAAGTCCAAGAGCAACCCCGGCAAAGGCAGAATGGCTGATGGCATCAGAAAAGAAAGCCATTCGCAGATTGACAACCTGGACTCCCATGACGGCAGCCATGGGGGCAAGCAGAAGAAGTCCAAGCATGGCCTGTTGCATGAAGGGGACTTGCATGCAATCAAAGGGCAACATGGACACAAGGGAATACAATGAAGAAAAACTAATCACATGTGCCCCCATGACGTGAGTCCTGAGCTGTGCGGATAAGCCCCATGTGTATCCCAAAGAGTTCCATCAGTGTTTCACTGTTCAGCACTTGAGCTGGAGAGCCTTCCGCAACAACACGGCGGCTCAGGCATATGACATGAGTGGCGTGGTGAGCAACCATGCCCAGATCATGGCTGACCATAAGCTGGGTGAACTTCCGTTTTTGACGAAGTTCTTCCAGAAGTTCGCAAAACAGCTGTTCTCCACGAAAGTCCACACCCGCCGAGGCTTCATCAAGAACAAGCAGCTCAGGATCCTGTCGCAATGCCAGTGCCAGCAGAACGCGCTGCAGCTCCCCACCTGAAAGGTCTCCGATTTTTCGGGTGCCAAGATTGTCGGCATGGACCAGTGAAAGAAGATGGAGAGACTCGTCGCGGAGCTTGGGATTGATCCCAAGCCATAGAGGCTTTTTCTGAATGCCCATGACGAGGAATTCCATTACGGTAAGAGGCATGCCCCGATCAAGATTCAATCGTTGAGGGACGTAGCCGAAACGTAACGGCTTACCGTCCTTCCCTGGATGAATGCTGACTGTACCACGATAGGGAATTTCTCCCAGCAGTGACATGAGCAGCGAGGTCTTTCCAGCTCCATTGGGGCCGATAATTGCCGTACAGCTCCCAGCGGGGACATGTGCCGTCACATGATCAAGAATGGTAAGGCTTCCTCGCTGGATGGTCACATCATCGAAAAAAATTGCATCGGATTGGGAAGACTCAATGGGTTCCAAGAGACTGCTCCAATATGGCAAGATTGCTAAGCATTGTCTTCAGATAGTAGTCTCTGGGAGCGTTTTCTGGCCCAGAGGCTACAGGATCAAGAACGGCTGCCGGGATTCCAGAATTTCTGGATAGCATTTGGCCAATCTTATCCGGATATTGAGGCTCGGTAAAAATGGCGCCAGCCTGCTTATCTCGAATTTCCTGCATAAGATGCAACATTTCGGCTGCGGAAGGTTCCTGCCCTGGGTGGGACTGAATTACCGCCACCACTTCAAGCCCTGCATCCCGTGCCAGGTAATCAAAGACGTCATGCTGTGTTACGATGCGGTTATTGTTCAGTCGGTTACCCAGTTGCGCAAAGGCATCGGCCACAGCGTTCAGTTCATCGGCATAGTGACGGGCATTGGCGCGAAATCTTTCGGCACCGCTGGGAAAAAGGGGAACGAGCTTTTCTGCCATCGCCATGGCCATCCGTGCCATCATGCGCGGACTGGCAAACAGGTGGGGATTGCCCTGATCGTGTCCACCCGCTTCATGGCCATGGGACTCGGCGTGGTTGTACTGCAGAATCCCTTCTATGTCCTTTGAGGCATCAATTATTTTCAGTTCCGGGTTCACCTTGCTTACTGGTGCCCCCAGAAACTCTTCCAGGCCAAGCCCATTGATAATCAGCACATCGGCATCTGAAAGCTTTTGCATGTCTCGAG
>CAMLXE010000219.1 GCA_946490455.1 uncultured Desulfovibrio sp.
GGTTGTTTGTGGAATGTGTCAGAAGGCTGTTTTGCGGATTTGTGCCTGGGTGCAATATTGGACAAGGCAGGACCGGGGATGCAGATCGCTGCACTGGCGGTACTCTGTACCTCAGCAATTCATAATATATGAAAAAATATGTATATTGGGGTTAACAGAAGCATGATCCAGAAAAACGGCATCAGAATTGCCGGATGTTGCCGGGTGAAGAATGAAAGGAATCTTTATTCTTGCTGTCTCCCGCTTCCCATTTGCCTGTTTTCATGGTAACGTGTGAGATACGTTTTCAGATCCGGAGGGATGGAATCCCTGCTATACTTTCAACAGCTTTCTCGGAGTCTTACATGGTCAAGACACTGTACATTACGGCTACGGAGTCCCGCAGTGGAAAGTCGGCAGTGACATTGGGACTTATGCAACTCCTTTCGCGGCATCTCCGCAAGGTTGCCTTTTTCAGACCTATTATCGAGGATACGGCCCCCGGTAAACGTGATCACGACATTGATCTGATTCTCCGACGATTTGAGCTGGATATGCCGTATGAGGATACTCATGTCATCAACTATACGGCGGCACGGGAACTCATTACGACCGGCAAAACGGGACTGCTCATTGAAAAAATCATGCACAAGTATAAGGAGCTTGAATCCCGGTATGATTTTATTCTGTGTCAGGGAACCAATTTTTTGGGAAAGAATGCGGCGTTTCAGTTTGACATCAATGCCGAAATCGCTGCTACCCTTGATATCCCGGTAGCTCTGGTTGTAAATGGTCATGGCAGAACGATAGATGAGGTTCGTGCTGCTGCGAGGACAAGCTTCGAGCTTTTCCGGGAAAAGCAGCAGGAAGTGATCTGTGCTTTTGTTAACAGGGCAACACTTTCTCCAGAAGAAATTCTTGAATGTCAAAGTGCTCTGTGTGATGAAACCTCCTGTCCGAATATTCCGATCTTCATCCTTCCCGAAGAACCTGGTCTGAGCAAGCCGACAATGAGCGATGTCAAGGTATGGATGAATGCTACTGTCCTCTTCGGGCAGACGCGTCTTGATACGCTGGTTCAGGACTACACGATTGCAGCCATGCAGGCCGGACATTTTCTCGAACACATCAAGCAGGGAATGCTTGTTGTGACTCCAGGGGACAGGTCGGATATCATCCTGGCCAGCCTTGTTTCCCGCTATTCCAGTGCAACGCCAGATATCGCCGGCATCCTGCTCACGGGAGGTTTCACCCTTCCCAACGCTGTAACAGCCCTGCTTTCCGGCTGGGCTGGTGCCCCTCTGCCCATTCTGTCCGTACCGGAACCTACCTATCCGGCCCTCCAGTCCCTTATGAATATCAAGGCTCGAATCGAACCTGACGATCATCGCAAGATCAACACGGCCATTTCTCTGTTTGAACGAACGGTCAATACTGAAGATCTGGCCAGACGCATCATCAATCGCCGGTCTTCGCGTACCACGCCGATGATGTTTGAATTCAAACTGATTGAACAGGCCAAGCGGCACAAGATGCGTATTGTTCTCCCGGAAGGAGAAGAAGACCGTATTCTCCGGGCCGCAGAAACACTCTGTCAACGGGAAGTTGCCGATCTTATCCTGCTTGGCAACATCGCCAATATCCGTCGCAGAATGGTTGATCTTGGCCTTGAGCTGCGTGGCGCCAAATTCATCCAGCCGACACAGTCCGCGGAATATGAAGAGTATGTGCAAACATACTATGAAATGCGGAAAAGCAAGGGAATCACTCTTGACGAGGCCAGAGACCGCATGGCTGATGCAACCTACTTTGGTACCATGATGGTCTATAAGAACGCCGCCGATGGCATGGTGTCCGGTTCCATCAATACGACAGCGCACACCATTCGTCCCAGCTTTGAGATCATCAAGACCAAACCAGGTTCGTCAATCGTATCCAGTATCTTCCTCATGTGTCTGAAAGACAGGGTTCTGGTCTTTGGTGATTGCGCCGTAAACCCCAATCCTACGGCGCCCCAGCTTGCGGATATCGCCATCAGCTCTGCACATACGGCACAAATTTTTGGTATTACGCCGCGTGTTGCCATGCTCTCCTATTCTACCGGTACGTCCGGCAAGGGAGCCGATGTTGATAACGTCATTGAAGCAACCAAAATCGCCAAGGAACGAGCTCCGGAACTTCTGCTTGACGGACCAATTCAGTACGATGCTGCCATTGATCCTGATGTCGCACGGACAAAAGCTCCTGATAGCCCTGTAGCGGGACGGGCTACCGTCTTCATTTTCCCGGATCTCAATACGGGAAACAACACCTACAAGGCCGTGCAGAGGGCCGCAGGCGCCATTGCCATTGGTCCCATTTTGCAGGGACTTAACCGCCCGGTAAATGACCTGTCCCGGGGCTGTACTGTCCCCGATATCATCAACACGGTAACAATCACCTCAATTCAGGCACAGGCGGAAAAGGGACTGATTTCCTTTCAGAACTAAGAATGGTACGGATGGCAGTTTTCCCGAACAGGGGGAACTGCCATCCAGAACATGAAGCGCATACTCTGTATGACAGTTCTCGTGAACGGGAACTTGCGCTTCCAACGATCCGGGAGAAAAAATGAACGTTTTGGTCATCAATTCGGGGAGTTCATCTTTCAAGTATCAGCTCATTGACATGCAGGGAAATCATGTTCTCTGCAGCGGCCTTGTTGAACGTATCGGTGAAGATATGGGGCGCATGGTTCACAAGATTGCTCCTGATACGGAAAATGAAAAAAAGATGACTGTTGATCGCCCGTTTGCCTCACATGCTGAGGGAATGAGAGCTGTTGTCTCCGCGATTACGGATCCTAAGCATGGGGTCATCAAGTCAAAGAGCGAAGTTCATGCCATTGGACATCGTGTTGTTCTCGGCGGTGAAGAAATCAAGGAATCCGTGGTCATCAATGAGCGAATCAAAAAGATTATCCGGAACTACATTCCGCTTTCCCCATTACACAACCCTGCCGGATTGGCGGGCATAGAAGATGCCGAACTCATTTTCCCCGGAGTACCCAATATCGGGGTATTTGATACAGAATTCCATCAGACCATGCCGGCAAAGGCCTATCTGTATCCTCTCCCCTATCGAACCTATTCCGACTATCGGATTCGTCGTTACGGATTTCATGGAACATCGCACAGGTATGTTACACATAGGGCAGCAGAATTTCTGAATATCCCTCTCGATAAGGTAAATCTGATCACCTGCCATCTTGGAAATGGCTGTTCCATGACCGCTGTGGAAAACGGAAAAAGCGTGGACACAACCATGGGAACAACACCCCTGGATGGACTTATGATGGGTACCAGAAGTGGTGAAATTGACCCTGCCATCGTGTCCATCCTTGTCAGAGAGACCGGTCGTACGCCATCCGAGATTGATTTGCTGCTCAACAAACAGTCAGGTCTGAAGGGCATTTGTGGCCTGTCCGATATGCGGGACATTCACAAGGCCTGTGAAGCCGGAGACAAGATGGCACAGCTGGCTCTGGATATGTTTGTCTATAGAATCCGGAAGCAGCTCGGAGCCTATCTTGCTGTTCTTGGTCGCGTGGACGGTATTGTTTTCACAGCCGGAATTGGTGAAAATGATGATATTGTGCGCAGCAGAGTCTGTGCGAACATGGACATATTTGGCATAGCCCTTGATGAGTCATTGAATGCGGTGCGTTCTGGAGAGGCCAGAAATATCAGCGCCGCCAGTGCAAAAATTCCTGTTCTTGTCATTCCTACCAATGAAGAACTGGAAATTGCACTGACAACGGCC
>CAMLXE010000220.1 GCA_946490455.1 uncultured Desulfovibrio sp.
CTTTGAAATGATGCATGACCTGCATCATGAAGTTCTTGCCAAGTATGCCTATATTCGGCAGGCCAGAACCATACGCTATCTGGAGGATATCATTTCCAGAACCTATCGAGGAGAACGCCTGTCCTACAACCGCATGCTCTGTGAGGCTATCGACCTGCTGCGGGATCTGAAATTTGAACTTTCAAACTATTTTGATACGCTCATGCAGAGCATATTACACAATATTGAAAGCATACTGGATGACCGATACCTTCTGAAAAGATATATTCGAACTCCAGAGGAAAAGCTTTCTGCGAATGGTCTTGAGATCAGGAAAAATTATCGAAAGCTCATTGCGCTGCGCGATGAGTTCCTAGCTATTCAAAAGTCGAGAAAAAGCTCTGTGGCAGAGTGATGTGGAGCCGCTCTATGAATCAAACCATTCCCACGCCTCCTGACTGGAGTGACGTCCGGACCTTTTTCATGCCTCCTGAAGCCTGGAAGGCTCCTTATGAACTTGATCCTGCGGAAAGCCATCATCTGACACGAGTACTGCGTATCCGGGAAGGGGAAGAAATCCGGGTTCTGGATGGGAAGGGCCGTGAGGGCATTTTCAGGGTTGTCTCCTGCCTGCGGAACAAGGTCAGGCTGGAACTGATTCAGGACTGGAACTATCCGGAACCGGAGTCACGGATCATTCTGGCCGCAGGCTGGACCAAGGCAGCCAGACGCGGCTGGATTCTGGAAAAGGCTGTCGAATTTGAAGCTGCAGGCATCTGGTTATGGCAGGCCGAAAGAAGTCAGTTCCCTGTACCCGGAGATATCAAGGATTCCTGGCAGGGCCAGCTGATAGCCGGGGCCAAGCAGTGCCGTAATCCATGGCTGCCGGAACTGCGGACCTTGCCAGGAGGCGTTGCCGAACTGATACGCCTTGTGGAAACCTTTCCAGATGCGACCAAACATGTACTGGTGGAAAGCGGATACGAAGCCGTTATTTCACTAACGCCGAGTGTGCTGGGCAAACCGGGAACCACGATCTGTGTTGTCGGCCCGGAAGGCGGCTTTACACATCAGGAAGTTGAAGCGCTGTGTCATGCAGGCTTTTTGCCGGCAACACTCGGAGAACGGGTACTGCGCTGGGAAACGGCGGCCATGCTGTGCCTTGGCCTGCACTGGTGGAAACGGCAGCTTCCCGAATAACCCCTTTCCGTTGCTGCCCCTTGTGGAACGAACAGCAGTTCTGGGGGCACGTAAAGACGGAACAGACAGGATACACAGGTACAGTTGAAATCTCACAAAGCTGGCTTGCCTTCCTGACAGCCTGCGTCGGTTTCAGGCTATCAAAAGGAATATTGCCGTAACTAAGCCCTTAACCAGGAACTGTCAGGACGGGCAATCAGGCGCGCATTATTGTATGCCATATCAAGAGTCAGGCAAGTATGACCAAGATATTGATTACCCGCCGGATTCTTGCTCACAACAAGGGCCAGATCAGGCGTCTTTTCGCTTACCAGACAGATTGGTATCAAAAGCTGAATTTTCCTCTTGTAGTATTGAGGAACAGCCGTCTTGTAATTGGCATCGATCATCAGCTTTGCACGCCGAACAGCCCCATCAAACAGCATGATTTTATTGGGACTCTCTCGAACGATTTCTGGTATTCGCAGATAGTTTTCCCTATCCCCGAATATATGATCATATTGAGGAATGATATCACAGTTGGTATCAAAAACCATCTCTGCCGGGTTTGAAAAGTAATTTGCACGAGGAGGGAAAGAACTTATTCCCATCTGTGCGAGCTGATACGATGCATAAAAGTCAACCAAGAACCAGGTTTGTCTATCAGGATTGTTATTGGGTCTAAAGTAGGCATATATGGGCTCATAAAATGAGGTAAACAGGCCAGTATTGAATAAAGCATACCCATTCTCCATAAGAATCTTATCTTCCTCTTCCACCTTCATAAAGGTATGCTCAATATAGTTCTTCAGGATAAGATTATCATTGCTGGCCCCAAAACTCCATTTTTCAGGGCAAATGTTTGCAAGTTGAGCAATCTTATTCTCATAATTTCCGCAAAAGGCAAACTCAAATAGCTTCATGCTTCTGTTCTCCAGAATAACCAACATTCACTTCTTATCGAAAACGGCTACCAAATCTTTTCCGGAAAAACAAATAATCCGAACTTGCTTCCACAAGGAAACGGGTTCGGATCATATACGCTGGTGCCGGAGACGGGACTTGAACCCGTACGTTCGTGAGAACTGGGGATTTTAAGTCCCCTGTGTCTGCCATTCCACCACTCCGGCGATCAGAAGGGGTGTCTATTTATCGACTGAAAGGTCATACGCTACTCTTGGTCTCTTTTCAAGCCACCGCACCGAAGGGAGATGAGAGGCTGCCTCAGGCTGGAAGCTATTCCATTCAGCTTTGCAGATCATTTCCGGGAACTTGGGCTTAAGCATGGCGTATGCTGCCTGGACCAGACAGTACCTATGAAGTCCACGTCTGCCGCCTCCTGTGTATCAGGCCTTCCAGGATAGAAGCATCAGTCAACTACAGTTTTCTGCTGGAAAAACATGATGATGAAACCGACCATGAGCAGTGCGGTGCAGCAGACTATTGATTTTTCGGCCAGCCAGGACGTGATTGCGGCACCTATGGCAGCACCCACAATAAAGAAAAGAATAATGGCATAGTAATTGACAATTCCAGATCTGAGCAGGGAATTCCCCGTCTTCATGTACTGAAAGAGCTGTTCGGTTGCAGTACGCAGATTCCCGGTACACATGGTTGTTGCGATGGCATGGCCATGCACCTTTCTGAAACTTTCCACCTGAACGGCACACACAAAGGAGATCAGAATATTGACCAGAAAATCCCATTGTCCGGATGGAATCAGAGCGGGAACAAGGAGAAGCAGCGCCTCAAGCAATATGATAATCTGCCGCCAATGCAGCAGATTGAGCGTCTTCAGCTTATGACGGATAAATTCGGTCAGGAAAACACCTGTAACAAAGGCAAGAATAGGGGCTACATAATAAAAGGCATTCAAAAAATCTCCCTTGGCAATTTCAAGTCCCAGCAGAACGATATTGCCTGTCTGTGCATTGGCAAAGACCTGTCCTCGAGTCATATAGGTATAGACATCCAGAAACCCTCCTGAAGTTGCCAGGATGGCACACAGAAGAAAGGATTCTGACATCTGAAAGGAAATCTTGTTTTCTGGTATGCTGCTTTTCATAATGCTCAATCGCCACTTCGGAATACGCCATCACTCGGCATTCCCTGGCCGTTGAAAACGGATGTCTGATGAATCCACCTGAACAGCTTCCTGATTTTTGACAAAAAGATATGCAGTAAAGCATACAGGATGCCTTACTGCATTCAAAAACTGGTATCAGGATCACTTTTCCGGTGCTTCACTGCCCTTTTTTCTGTCAACTTTCTTCTCAAGCGCCTTGATGCGATTTTCCTGACTTTCCACGAGTTTCTTGAGTCGGGCAATCTCCTGCGTCTGGCTTCCTCCAATAAAGGTTCGCGTAAACAGAGCCGTTACGACCAGTGTAAGGAGACCAAACCAGGTAATCGTGATGATGCTCTCATAGCGCATTGTCCCAAATTCATGGAAACTGACCCAGGCACCATAAAGCAGATAGACAAATCCGGCAATGTAGGCCGCGAGGATGAGCAGCGCTTTCAGGAGACGAAACATGGGATCAAGCAGATCTTCATCCTTTCGCTTGTTCCGAATGGAATACCCAAGCAAAAAGATAAGAAAAAGCACCACAACT
>CAMLXE010000221.1 GCA_946490455.1 uncultured Desulfovibrio sp.
TGTTCAACCGCCTCATCCGCAGTAACCGGGCCATTACGCATGACCGTCCTGGTGTGACTCGCGACCGCATGGAAGGCATCGTCCGCACTCGGAACGGACGCGCCTTCACCCTGATCGACACAGGCGGCGTCACGCTTGATCAGCACCACGTCGTTGCCGATGGGCCTGAAGGTCTGCGCGGCTTTGAAACCGAAATTCTTCGTCAGATGCAGGCAGCCATGGACGAATCCGTGGCCTTCTGTCTCGTTGTGGACGGCCGGAGCGGACTCATGCCCTTTGACGAACATCTTGCAGCCTATGTCCGGAGAGCCGGAAAGCCGGTCATCCTTGCCGTCAACAAGGTGGACGGACTGGAGCGCGAAGATGAGATGCTTGCCGAATTTCACGCGCTCGGCTTTCCCATGCTGGCCCTCTCCGCGGAACATGGCCACAATATCCGCGCTCTGGAAGAAGAACTTTTCGACCTTCTCCCGCCGGACAGCCCGAAACAGTCCTCCGAACCGGAAAGCCGCCTGAAGCTGGCCATGCTCGGCCGTCCCAATGCCGGAAAATCTTCTCTGGTCAACGCCATGATCGGCGAAGAACGGATGATCGTCAGCGATGTGGCCGGTACAACCCGTGACAGCGTCGATATTCCCTTTGTCGCCGAAGGACAGCTCTGTACCTTTGTGGATACGGCCGGTATCCGCCGGAGAACACGAATCACGGACACCGTGGAACGCTTCTCGGTCAATTCTTCGCTCAAGAGTACAACAAAGGCCGACGTCACCCTCTATGTCATTGACGCTCTGGAAGGAGTCACCGCTCAGGACAAGCGCCTGATTGACCTGCTCGATGAACGAAAGACGCCCTTCATGATCCTTGTGAACAAGATGGATCTTATCGGACGCAAGGAACGGACGGCACTGGAAAAATCATTCCGTGAAGTTCTCCAGTTCTGCCCTCACGTTCCCGTGCTCATGGTTTCCGCCATGCGGAAGCAGGGGCTTGAACAGGTTATTCCCATGGCCGCACAGATCCGCGAAGAATGCAATGTCCGGATTGGCACCGGCGCGCTGAACAGAGCCATGGAGGAAGTGCTTGCCCGGCATCAGCCCCCGGTTGTCAAACGTGTCCGCCCCAAGTTCTTCTATCTGACACAGGCAGAAATCGCGCCGCCAACCTTTGTTTTCTTTGTCAGCGACGCAGACAGGGTTTCGGAGACCTATGCCCGCTATCTTGAGCGCTCACTGCGCAAGATATTCCGTATCGAACACGCGCCCATGCGTGTGCGTCTCCGCTCCTCGCACAAGAAAAAGACCGATTAGTCTGCGCCAGCCGCCGATCATGCAGATGGGGTATCCCTTACCGGGGATACCCCATTTTCATGCTGATCTGTGAAACCGGACTGCACGGAAAAGACCTTTTCAGGGGCAGTCCATCCGCTCCCTCTGCCAGTCCGACCGGTACAAGCCTGCCCTGAGGCTTCCCTGAAACGGAGATACCGGGGAACGGAGCGGCCTCATGCCTTCAGTTCGGCAAGCCGTGCCTCAACAGTTTCCCAGCGTGTCAGCACCTCTGTCTGTTCATCGTCAAGCTCTGTCATTCTGGATGCGGCAGCGTTGAATCCGGCAGGATCTCTGGAAAAGAAATCAGGATCGGCAAGCGCCTCTTCCAGACGATGCTGTTCTTCCTCAAGTGCGGCCAGCCGGTCTGGCAGAGCTTCCAGTTCCTTTTCCAGGAGTTCCAGTTCCCGCTGCTCCCTGAACGTAAGCTTGCGCGGACCAATCTTTGCCGGAGGGCGAATGGCCCTGGGCTTTGCCGGACTGTCCGAAGGAACCGCCTGAGGTTCGGGACGCTGCCTGAGCCAGTTGGTGTAGCCTCCCACATATTCATGGACCTTGCCGTCTCCCTCAAGGGCCAGTGTCATAGTGACAAGGTTATCCAGAAATTCCCGGTCATGGCTGACCATGAGTACTGTTCCGGAATATCCGGACAGCAGTTCTTCCAGCAGTTCCAGCGTTTCCACATCCAGATCGTTTGTCGGTTCGTCAAGCACCAGAACATTGGAAGGCCGGGTAAACAGCTTGGCAAGCAGCAGACGGTTGCGCTCACCACCGGACAGCGTATGCACAGGGACTCGCAGGCGCGAAGACTCAAACAGAAAGTCGGTCAGATAGCTCGCCACATGACGCCGCTGCCCGTTGATTTCCACCGTATCATTGCCCTCGGCCACGTTCTCCATCACCGACTTTTCCAGATCCAGCGTTGCGCGCAGCTGATCAAAATAGCTGATTTCAAGCCGCGTTCCCTGCCTTATGGACCCTTCTGTCGGCTCCAGCTCGCCAAGCAGAACACGGAGCAAGGTTGTTTTCCCGGCCCCGTTGTTGCCGATCAGACCAACCCTGTCGCCACGCTGGATAATTGAGGAAAAATCGCTGAAGACACGGTAGCCATCCGGATACATGAAGCCGGCATGCTTCGCTTCAATCACCAGCTTGCCCGAACGTTCCGCTTCCTGAGCCGTCATGACGGCAACCCCCTGCCGTGCGACTCTGGCCTTCCTTTCTTCCCGCATGGCCTGCAGGGCACGGACCCGCCCCATATTCCGGGTCCTCCGGGCCTTGATTCCCTGCCTGATCCAGGCTTCTTCCTGCGCGAGCTTCTTGTCAAAGGCCGCAGCCTGCTTTTCCTCGGCATCAAGCCGCATCTCGCGCCGCTCAAGAAACTGGTCGTATCCACAGGCGTAACTGTACAGATGGCTGCGATCCAGTTCCACGATGCGCGTGGCCAGCCGTCGCGCAAATGCCCTGTCATGGCTGATGAACACCAGCGTCCTGATTCTGCGGACCAAAAAGTCTTCCAGCCAGGTGATGGTACGGATATCAAGATGGTTTGTCGGTTCATCAAGCAGAAGATTTTCCGCTGCCACAAGCGCGCGGGCCAGCGCCACACGACGCCGGTTACCTCCGGAAAGCGTCTGAAATTCGGCTTCAGGATTCAGCCCAAGCTGATTGATGACGCCAAGAATCTCACCATACCGCTCCCAGCCATCCCCTGTTTCCAGCAGACGTGCCGCCAGCTTCCGCTCTTCCGGAGCGAGGCTGTTCTCACGTCCCGTGGCAATGAAATGGGCTGCGGCCAGCTCTCGCCCGACTTCCCCCATTCCGGCAGCCACAACACCAAAGACAGGCCCGGTCCAGTGTTCCGGAACGGCCTGCGGCATATGCCCAAAAGGCACTCCGGGCGCACGGACAATCAGGCCTCCATCCGGTTTCAGCTCGCCGGAGAGAACGGCCATCAATGAAGACTTTCCCACTCCATTGCGACCCACAAGACAGACCCGCTCGCCCTGCTCAATATGCAGATCAACCCCATCAAGGAGCGTCTTTCCCCCAAGATTGAGAGTCACCGACTGCAAGCTCAATAACGCCATGAACAAACCTCATAAGAAATACGATTCCAGCCGTTCAGATCCGCTTTGCACAAAGGCAGGCCAATCTGCCGGCAATCAGCCCCTTGCCCCATTTCGGGGAGAAGAAACCGGAGAGTCCGGAACATGTGTTGTCCCCTCTCACCCGTTGCAGAAGCATCCGTCTTGTTCCTCTGGGCCGACTCCAGAGAACGTCGAACTGTCCGTCTGCCGGTGCCCGACAGGGAACTCCGATACAGGAGATTCCGGCTCAGGAAAACACTGTTTCAGAATCTGACAGGCTTCTCCCGGTCTGCCGGACAGCCCCTTTTGAGGCAACCTATTGAAAAAATGCTATCCAGCTCTTTCCGGAAAAG
>CAMLXE010000222.1 GCA_946490455.1 uncultured Desulfovibrio sp.
CGTTCCCATGCTCCTTCACGCCTTGCGTTTCTTTATGAATGGCAGAAGCGTAAATTCGGCAAGAAGCGTGGCGGCCGGTGATTACGGGAGAAAGTTTCCTTTTTTCTTTTGGTAGGACAAACAATGCCCATACAGGAACATATCAGAAATTTCAGTATCATTGCCCATATTGATCATGGCAAGTCAACATTGGCTGATCGCATTCTTGAGCTTACCGGACTCGTATCCGATCGGGAAAAACGGGATCAGTACCTTGACCGAATGGATATCGAGCGGGAACGTGGAATTACCATCAAGGCCCAGAGTGTGCGACTTCCCTATGTGGCCAAAGACGGTAAGCAATATCTGCTGAATCTTATTGATACCCCCGGCCACGTTGACTTCAACTACGAAGTTTCGCGTTCGCTGGCTGCCTGCGAAGGCGCGTTGCTTGTTGTGGATGCTACGCAAGGGGTGGAAGCTCAGACTCTGGCCAATGTGTACCTCGCACTTGACCATAATCACGAAATCATTCCTGTCCTCAACAAGATTGATCTTCCAAGTGCCGATGTGGATCGGGTCAAGGCTGAAATAGAGGAGGATATCGGGCTTGACTGCTCAGGAGCCATAGCCGTGAGTGCCAAGACCGGTATGGGCGTTCCGGATGTGCTTGAAGCCATTGTGGAGCGTCTCCCCGGACCTGAGGGAGATCCTGATGCCCCTCTCAAGGCTTTGATTTTTGATTCCTGGTATGACTCGTATCAGGGCGTTGTGGTCATGTTTCGTATTATGGACGGTCGGATCCGTAAGGGAGATCGCATTCGGCTGTTTGCCACGCAGAAGGCTTATGAAGTCATACGACTCGGTGTCTTTTCGCCAGAAGCGGTGGATATGTCCGAACTGGGTGCAGGAGAAGTGGGTTTCCTGTGCGGCAATATCAAGGAACTGGGGGATGCCAAGGTCGGTGATACCATTACCCTTGACGCTGATCCCTGCTCTGAAGCCGTTCCTGGATTCAAGGAAGTTCAGGCCGTCGTTTTCTGTGGGCTGTATCCTTCCGATCCGGCAGATTATGAGCAGCTCAAGTTCGCTCTGGAGAAGCTGCAGCTGAATGACGCGGCATTCTCATGGGAACCGGAAACCTCACAGGCTTTGGGTTTTGGTTTTCGTTGCGGCTTTCTGGGGCTTCTGCATATGGAAATCATACAGGAACGTCTGGAGCGTGAATTTCAGGTAGATCTGATTGCCACGGCTCCATCGGTCATCTATCGGGTCGAGACTACAGATGGCCGGATAACGGAAATTGACAATCCTTCCAAGTTGCCTGATCCGGCACGCATTGCCAATCTGTTTGAACCGTATGTCCGGATCGATATCCATGTGCCGAGCGAATATGTGGGCAACGTAATGAAGCTCTGTGAAGAGAAACGTGGCCTGCAGAAGAATATGGGATATCTCTCCCAGAATCGGGTGGTCATCACCTATGAACTGCCCTTTGCTGAAATCGTGTTTGATTTCTTTGATCGTCTGAAATCGGCCACACGTGGATATGCATCCATGGATTATGAAGTGGTGGATTACCGTGCTTCCAATCTGGTTCGGCTGGATATCCTGCTTAATGGTGATCCTGTGGACGCGCTGGCTGTTATTGTCCATCGTGATAAGGCCTATGCCTATGGCCGGGCGCTGGCCCTGAAACTCAAGAGAACCATCCCAAGACAGATGTTTGAGGTGGCGATTCAGGCTGCCATCGGGCAGAAGGTCATTGCCCGCGAAACCATTTCGGCATTGCGCAAGAATGTAACGGCCAAATGTTACGGCGGGGACATTACCCGGAAACGGAAGCTCCTTGAAAAGCAGAAGGAGGGCAAGAAGCGCATGAAACGCATGGGGAATGTGGAACTGCCCCAGGAGGCTTTTCTGGCAGCGCTTCAGGTTGGCGACGAATAGTATCGCCATTGGTATGCTTGTTCCTGCTTAAATTGAGAAGAAAGGCCGACAGAAAAAATTCTGTCGGCCTTTCTTCTGTTTTTGAAATTGTCAGACTTATTCTACAGTTACACTTTTGGCCAGATTTCGAGGCTGATCCACATCCTTACCCAGGTAATCGGCCATTTCATAACTGAAAAGCTGCATGGCCGGGAGTGCCAGGAAGGCCGAGAACGGTCCCCATGCGGCAGGAATTGTCCAGAGATGGTCCACATGAAGTTCTGTACCGGGATTGGTCAGCGCAATGACCGGACCTCTTCGGGCCTGTACTTCCACAATATTGGACTTGACCTTGGGGAACAGGGCGTCATCCAGTGCAATGGCAAAGGTGGGAAATTCGGGATCAATGAGGGCGATAGGGCCATGTTTCATTTCTCCCGAAGCGTACCCTTCTGCATGGATGTAGGAAATTTCCTTCAGTTTCAAGGCACCTTCGAGAGCAAGCGGGAAGGCGTGCCCCCTGCCGAGATAGAAGAAGCTCCTGGCCGCAGAATAGGGCTGAATCAGCTTTTGCGCAGTCTCCCGCATGGAGGGGAGGGAGAGCGCAAGCTGGTCGGGAAGGGCCTTCAGCGCCTTTAGCGCTTCATGTCTTGTCTGTGGATCAAGCAGCCTCTTACGCTGGGCATAGTAGAGTGCCATCAGGGACAGAATGACCATCTGGCTGCACATGGCCTTGGTAGAGGCAACACTGATTTCCGGACCTGCCTGTGTATAGATAACCGCGTTGGCTTCTCTTGGGATGGAAGAGCCTACGACATTGCACAGTCCGATAGCCAGACAGCCTCTCTCACGTGCCAGTCTGAGGGCTGCCAGCGTATCGGCAGTCTCTCCCGACTGACTGATGACAAGTACCATGTCATCAGGTTCGAGAATTACGTTTCTGTAACGAAATTCCGATGCAATTTCTGGAATGACGGGAATTCTGGCCCAGTCTTCAAACAGATGCTGTCCCCACATGCCCGCATGATAGGATGTGCCGCAGGCAATAATATGCAGTCTTGCAGGAACGGGCAGACTGTCCAGTTCCGGGAGCAGAATCCTTTCGTGTTCTTCATCAATGCGTCCTGTAAGACAGTCTGTAATGACTTGCGGCTGCTCAAAAATTTCTTTGAGCATGAAGTGCTTGTAGCCACCCTTGCGTGCAGACTGCATGTCCCACTGGATGGTCTGAATGGATTTCTGGACAGGATTCAGAGTGTCCAGAGCAAGGACTTCCCATGAATGATCGGTGATTCTGACGATTTCGCCATCCTGAAGAAACACCACATCGCGTGTATAGGGAAGAAAGGCCGGAATATCGGAAGCAACAAAGTGTTCACCAACACCGATACCGAGAATCATGGGTGCGGCCATGCGTGCGGCGAGGATGGTTCCCGGCTCTTCAGGGCAGAGCATGGCTACAGCATAGGCTCCGTGAGCCTGACGCAAGGCCCAGGCAAAAGCTTCCAGCAGGGAACCAGTATGCTTGCGTCCTTCAGCAATAAGATGGGCAAGCACTTCTGTATCCGTTTCGGACCTGAAGACATAGCCTTTGGCAAGAAGTGATTTTTTCAGTTCCTGGAAATTTTCAATAATGCCATTATGCACAATGGCCAGTTCACCATTCCCTCCAATCTGGGGGTGGGCATTGCGTTCAGCGGGAACCCCATGTGTGGCCCAGCGTGTATGACCAATGGCATTGAGAGCAACGGTATTGGGGTGGTGAGAGAGCATTTCCTCAAGTGCGGACTATTTGCCTTCAGCCTTGACGACATGCGGTTCTCCGCCCTGTAC
>CAMLXE010000223.1 GCA_946490455.1 uncultured Desulfovibrio sp.
GGACAATCTAAAAAAAATATATTTTAATTCAATGCATTAAATAAAATTAAATCTATCATGGTTGTATCAGATATTCGTTATTTCCTCTTCTGAAACAGGGCATCTGCCACCACTCAAGAAGAACTGCGCCAGAGGCAACGCGCTGAAAAAGCCATGGAATCCGTTCCCAGCCTCTGCCCTCGCGGAGGCAAGGGGATCACGCAAAAATTTTTCAGAAAAACCCAAAAAGAAATTTATCACAGCGGCAGTCTGCCCTGCTTGCACATCCAGAACTTCGACATGGACAGCCCCCCAAACCTTCGCTAGACTTCCGCCTGTCTCCTCTTGGTTTACCGTGTATTAATAATCACTTGATAAAATTTATGATCGGTATTGTAATGGCAGGAGGCCAATCCTCCAGACTGGGACAGGACAAAAGTCGCCTGTCTCTATATGGCTCAGGCAGTGCCACTCTCCTGGAGCGAACTGTAGCACTTCTTCAGACCTGCACAGATGCTGTTTTCGTTTCATGCCGCGCTTCACAAAACGTATTTCCCTTTTCTGCCATTCACGATTCTCTTGAAGGGGCTGGTCCTGCAGGAGGCATTCTCTCTGCCCTGCGTACCGTAAATGAAGCCATCCTCGTTCTGCCATGCGACCTGCCCTTTATGCATGCCGCACTCCTGCAACGTCTGGTGAACGCCAGAGCCCAGCGCACTTCTCAATCCGTCATGACAGCATTCGGCCTTGAGGGACAACATCACATCGAACCCCTTGTTGCAGTCTATGAACAAGGGGCCCGCATGTGGTTTGAAAAGGCAGCCGCAACAGGGCAGCGCAAACTGCAGCATATTGTTCCAGAAGAATACCGAACCCTTGTTCCGTATTCTCCAGAGGAAGCCTATGCCTTTCTCAATATCAATACGCCGGAAGACCTCAGACAGGCGCTGCGCCGGGCCAATTCGCCCTGCACACAGCGTCTCACTTCAGAGGGAATTGACGACTCCCTTCATGCCCCCAGTTGAAGGAACTGGAAGTCATTGCCTCACCGCACGCACATTCATACCGGCATCACTTCTGGGGGCGGGGCAACATCTTGGAGCGAATGAAGGAGCAGGTCAGAGCAACAGCCGGATTATGCCCAAGGACTCTGTCCTTGACGACAAAGGTGGTGCATGGCGCCTGAGAATGCTTGTAAAAAATACTGTCGTGTCCAACACAAAGCCCCATCACGATATTCAGCTGCGTGTTGTTTTCAGCAAGGATCCTGGCCTGTTCTGCCGGGTTGCAGCTGACAGGGACCTTGCCCGTTCGAGGCTCCGCATCAAAAACATCATCAAGCATTCCTGCAGTCTTGCAACAGACCGTGTGCAGCTCAAAATGTGGAGCCAGAATCTTGGCCGCCACGGCAGCCTCTTCCGAAAGGCTTACACAAAAGGCCATCCCAACTCGCGTATATCCCATCCGTTTGGCGAATTCGATGATCTCCTGCAGTCTGTTGAACTGTCCCCGTGTAAGCCTGTTCATTTCGTTGGTGGTACGCAACATTGCACGGTCTTCGGCATCATACAGGGAAGCGCTGTCCCGGACTTCACAGGGTTCGCCCTTATTGCATTTCTTCGAGCACAAATCACAACGCATAAGCCTTCTCCTCTCCAGATATTAGCCAAGTCATCTTATAAATGTATTTATTTTTTGTAGTCCTAGCATAGATATCATCTACTTGGATAACTTATCAAATATGAAGAGTAAATGTTACAAACATTATTGCTAAAACTGATAATGAATGCCACATACGGCTATCATCTCTCATCCAATGCACGCCGACATACTTCAAGATTTCTTAGGTAGCCTTCAACTTCCCGACCTGTACTGATACCTACATCAGCATAAACCTGCAGACATTCTTCCAATACAGAAACAGCCTCCGCGAAGTAACCCGCACTGGCAAGAGCTACCCCCAGATTTCCCAGAGCAAATGCTGTCTGAGGATGCGTTCCAAAGGCTTTGCGATGCAAGGCTACAGATTCACGATGATATGCTATACCACGCTCAGTTTCTCCACGCTCTTCACAAATCCGTCCAAGATTGTTCAGACAAGTAGAAATATCTGCTTCGCGTCCCTCCAGCTTCCTGAAAATGGATATGGCTCTAAGTGTCAGGCGTTCAGCTTCGTCAAGCCTGCCAATCTGATATTCAGCAGAAGAGAGGAAAAAACAGGCTGCCGCAAGATCAGCATCACTTGGCCCTCTTGTTTGGGACAAACGATTCACAGTCTCTCGCGCCAAAGGAAGCCCTGCATCAAAATCATCCACGGCAATATGACAACGGGCCAAGAGAATCATAACCCGAAGTGCTGCTGGGGTGTCGTCACGAGAGCGTTCCTGAAATGATGAAAGAAGAGACGAAAGGATTATTCGTGCATCACTGACTCGTCCAGTAGTATAAAGAAGCACTCCCAATGCATAGCTTGCCCGTACTTCCATGTCTGACTCACAGGAACAATTCCCTGCGAGCTCGCGCCAGATTGATTCAGCCAAGGCAATATTTCCCCGCTGAAACGCGTCTTCGGCCTCACGAAACCGTTCATCTGATATTTTCATGTATTAGTCTCTCATGACATCCAAACAACGCAGTTCTGGTTCCCGAATCCCCTGCTGCACAGAAATTCCAAGTGTCCAGAGCCAGTCTCCTGGTACGGAAACAAAATTTTCATTACGTAATGTGGAGGCGATACTGGCACAATACGCTTCTATAGCATTTACGGCAGGAATCCCTTCTGTAGGATCACTCCATCGTGTACCAGAAAGTTGCTCGGTCAGATTGGCAGCTTCTACTCCCAATCTGGGGAGCTGACGAGCGGCTCTGCATGCCCATTTATAAAAGGGCATTGGACGACGGTTCAACAAAAATGCTATGGATAGAGCTGCCTCTGCAAAACGGGCCGCAGCAAGCATGACCGTACCATATTCACCACGCTGCAAACTGCGGGGCAGATTATATTGTCCAGCCTGAGCCATAATCATACAGCGAGCAGCAATTTTTTTTCGAAGGACATCCTCTGGATAAAAGTTTAAAAGTGCTGCACGGTGATCACTAAAAATACCAGTTTCATCCTGAAAGACCTCGCCATTTGTACAGGCGGCAAGAGCGGCCTCGGAAATACCACGCCAATCCCTCCAGTTACGAGGAGGAGTCTTGAGCCCTGTAAAATGAGAATAGAATCCTTCAATGGATTGCGGTCCGACACGCCCCCCGCGCCTTTCCGGGGATAGGCGTGTGGGCAATCCCTCAAATGTTTTTGGCAGTTGTTCCAGAGCATCTTCCAAACGAGAAGAGCAGGCTGTCAATTCTGCCTCCGGAAGCCAGATACAGAAAGCAGGTCCCCAGTCGTGGTCACGGGAGATTTCATCGTCGAAACCAAAGCATTCCGACCCCTCTCCGACCAGTCCAACGGCAGCACGTTCCATAATGTGGGGAATACGCTCCTCCAGAAGAGGTTTTACCGCTGTAAAAAGGCGACGGGCCAAATTCAGTCCAGTTTTGTTCATGGCATTTCCCTTGCTGTCACCAATAAACAGATAGCTTTTCGCTCATTTTATGCTCATAGGTAAAACTATCCTACTATGTATTGTTACAACAACATTATGAAATAATTTAAACAATACTATTCTTAGTAATACTAAAGATTCAATAAAACATATCATAATATCTGTTTTACAGGTATGACCTATTAAAAAATTGTCTATCGCTTTATACTAT
>CAMLXE010000224.1 GCA_946490455.1 uncultured Desulfovibrio sp.
AATATCCCTCATTACGCGAATGCCAAGGTATCATACGATGAAGAATTTACTTTTTACTTGATAGACGAGCATCCTTTTTATGTCACAGTTGATAAAAAGGGATACAATGCTGCAGGCATGCAAGTTGGCGATGACATTGATAGAGATTCACTGATTAAATTTAATTGGGGAATGACTTTCATGGGATGGGATGATATGTATGAAGATGAGTCAAAACATATGTATAACTGGATATTGCAGAGAGAGGTTGACGAAGTGAAAAGGCCTGTTCAACGCTTTTCCATCACATCTGAAAACGGAAAAATCAAAAGCATCGAGTGGGGCTCAATCGTGATCGATTAAGCGGTAACCGCCCCACGTTTATGTGTCTGTATGGTATGGAGCTTTTTCACGGAGGGGGCCTTCACTGCGTGGCCTGCGGGTTTGGTAACTGCGTGCTTTCCGCGAACGGGGCTACGCCAACCCGAAGGCCTTCTCTTGTTGCTGGCCGAAGGACTGGTCAAGGTCTAGAGTTCTGGCACAATACATCGGAGCATCCGATATCACCTTTTGGGCGGGGGTAAATGGGAAGTCTATTCCTTTGACGGAACCGTGAGTACGGGTATCGTTTGCGCCATACATAGCGAGCATGAGGGCAAATTCGAGGGAACGGAGCATAGACCGGCTGACCTGCCGATTTTTGATATCCAAAGGATGGAAGACACGCTGACGTTCGGTTCCGCCCTGCTGACCAGGACTTGCCGCTGGAACCCTGTGCCGCGCCATGCCACGGCCCTGCCCATGGATGGCGCAGCCAGTCTCGCCCTGGTGCAAGATTGGCTGCTGCAAAAGGGCTTACCCGCTACGGAAGCCCGCATAGCTCAGGCCTTTAGCGTGGATCTGGAGGATGACGGCCAGACCGAGCTACTGATCTGCGCCCAGAACATCCTCGCGCCCGACAGCATGGAAGCAGCGAAATGGAAGCCGCCCCCCTGCCGGAAGCAACTCCGGCGTAGGCGACAAGGGGCCAGTATTCCGTCATTCTGCTGACCAGGGACATGCAGGACTCAGGCAAGATCCAGGCTCCGCCACTGATCCAATTCCTTGCTCCGGATGATAACAAGCAAGCCCCGTGCTTGCACAAACTTTGCTACTTTGCCGACCTCAACGGTGACGGAATTCTGGAAATCATCGCCGGAGAACGGCAAGGGAAAAGTCTGCGCTATGCGGTATACACCTCGCAGGGCGAAAACGTGGTCAGAGTACTGGAAAAAACGTTCGGGAAACTGCCAGCAATTCGATAACATACTGTCGTCAGTTGCTGACCCGGAACGTAACGAAATTTCGGTTCAGTTCTACCAGAGTTTCACATGGCACAGATTCATTTGGGCAATGCCGGGTTTCTTCGGACAGCGGAATTTACCTCCAGCTAATGACCGGGGAATATTCAGCCCCATTTCCGCGCAGTCCAGGCAGAAACACCTATCTCCCCTTGTCAGCAGGTAGTCAATCAGTGTGAAGCCACTTTTTTTGTTGGTGTAAATTTTATAAAAATATGTTCGTGTTCATGTCATATTTTTTTTGTCTGAAATATCAGACACGGTAATCTCCTATTTTTGAGGTGTAGAACTACTCCCGTTTTCCGCAAAAAATCGTTTTATGAGATAGGCGGGAATGATGATGCCTTCATTCTTGAGCATCTGGCTCAGTTCTCTACAACTGCGCCATGGAGGTGCAGCCCCGTTCTGAAACGATTGACCATATGAATTGCCTGATTTAGAGTGACCGTGAATAACCAAGGTAAAGGAGTGGCGCAGTAGTAGGCTTTTCTGCCCGCTCACGAACAGATTTCCGTGTATGATCTTGCCTTCTTGCGGAAGGTGGACCGGGCCATTCCCGTACGCTTTGCCGCCTCTGTTACGGAAATGCTTCCCTTTTTCCAGAGCAGGAAGATTTCCGAGAAGTTTTTGGGCAGGGGCTGTGGCTTCGGGCCAAACCGTACCCCGTTCCGTTTGGCCACGGCGATGCCTTCCGCCTGCCGTTTGCGGATGTTCTCCCGCTCACTCTGGGCCACAAAGGAAAGGATCTGCAGAACCAGATCGGCAATGAAGGTGCCGAGCAGGTCCTTGTCTCGCCTTGTGTCAAGCAGTGGCATGTCCAGAACAAGAATATCAACCTTCTTTTCTCTGCTCAGAAAACGCCATTGCTGCTGAATCTCTTCGTAATTGCGCCCGAGACGGTCAATGCTGGTGACGCAGAGCTGATCGCCGGGTTTCAGGCATGCAACCAGTTCCTGATACTGCGGACGCTGAAAATCCTTGCCCGACAGCTTGTCCATGAAAATATGGTCATCAGGGATCGCCAGGCGTTCAAAGGCCACTCGCTGACGTCCTTCGTTCTGGTCTGTACTGGAAACACGAATATAGCCGTATGTCTGTTCCATACCTGTTCCTCGGTTGGGTGTTAGGGTGCCTCTGTCCTGTCTGCGGAACGCGGCACAAGGAAAGTTTACCTCCCGACGACAGCGTGTACTGCAAGACTCCGGTCCTCTGGCTGTACAGACTTTGGGGCGCCTCCTCTTCATGCTTCCTGCGTCTGACCCGTTCAGAACGCTGGTGATGGGGACGACCTCTTCGGAGCTGTGCCCCTTCGCGTGCAGAGGCGGCCGGACATCGATACCGTGTCTGTGTTTCCGTGTCCGGCCAGCGTGAAACTTCCTCCCCGAAAGTCGTTTTTTGTTCAGTGCGGTGGCTCAGAGCTATGGTGGCCGACCTGAGTCCGGCAGACTGCTGTCCTTTTGCGCATTACGTCATGATGGAAAGCATGTGTGTCTCCAGAATCTTGCCGGGGCAGGCCCCGAATGGGTGACGGCTCTTGTCTTGCCGGGGAAAGTCCGTTTCCCGAACAGGGGATGTCTTTCGTGTTCGTGCGAAACCTTTCTCCCGACTCGTGCCTCAGCCTTACGCTCAGGACGGATCGTGCGATGCGCTCGTCCGTTGTCCTCTGCTTCTGCGGCAGTCCTTTTTCTTTCTGTGTACGCTCGGACTGCGCGGTAACCCTGCGTCCTTCCGGCATCGAAAGGGGCATGAGGCAGAAGCAGAATCGCCTGAGATGGTCCGAATCCGTCTTCAGAACGGGTTGCAGATACCTTCTCATCCTGTCATAACGCCGATTTCTGATGAGGATGATGGCGCTTCACCCGGTTGAGGAAGCACTTTCCATCCCCGTCTCAGAGGCCGTTCAGGCATGGCGTCACAGAACATGCCTGAACGCCTCTGGAATCTGCGTCGCACGATATTGGACAGACGTAACTGCTGAGGCAACTTTTTTTGAGCGTCAGAGACGTAACTGCCACCAAAGTTGTCTCGGAAAGGAGCCTTTGAATGATGAATTCAGGAAGTGTGCCGAAATGACGCAAAATGATGCGAAATGATGCGAAAATGAGAAAATTTTTGCCGAAAAATGGCCACATGAGACAAAAGAAGGGGAAGCCAGTGCGGACTGGCCGCAGCCTCTCCTGATGGGGATGCCAAGGGTCTCCCATCCTCCCGGAGACTGGAGCCTGACAAGAACAGCCAAAAAAGAAGGCCCCATAAGGTGATACCTTATGAGGCCATTTTATTCTTTTTTATTAAAAACTGTATAACTGATATAAATAGCTATCAAGATTATACGATCTGACGCTAAGATAAAAAACGGAGGAAGGTGGAAACGTTACGTCGCCCACATTACCATATGAACATGCTAAAAGGAATCT
>CAMLXE010000225.1 GCA_946490455.1 uncultured Desulfovibrio sp.
CTGAACCTTCTTGTAGCGCTTGCCGTCGGCCGTGACGATTTCGATCCATTCGATCCAGTGCTTCTCTTCCATGACATGCGGTGCAGAACCGACCTTGACCAGACATCCCTTTTCCGTGGCTTCAAGCACAGGAACGTGCTTTTCCTTGGCCGCATCAACGGAGCTGGCAACCATGTGCTTCATGGGCGCGCCGCAGCAGACAAGTTCGCCATCTCCGGCAAAAAGAACTTCCACAACATTGCCGCAGGCGGCACACTTATAGATTTCAAACTGGCTGGCCATACTACGAACCTTCCTTGGGTTGATCTGTTATTCAGTTGCTGATGGGAACGCTACACTACCAATCATTTTTTTACAATGAGTAAATGGCATGTCGGCAGCAGTACTTTTGTATGCCGAAAAGACTTTCGGCCTGCAAAAGCTAGAGAGAATAGTAACTCTTTTTATTAAGCGAGTCCAGAAAAAAATACAGAGAGATACCTATGGTGCATCCGATACACAGCCTGCCGACAGTACAGGAAAATCCTGAATCCGGGAACAGGGGGAGAGGAATATGTCCATGACGCAGTCCGAAATTTTTTGTCCCGGTACACGGTTCGCCGTAGCAGGATCAGCGGCATCGGCTCCGATCCCGAACGGCATGGCAGATTTCATAAAGCTGCGTTGCCAGCCAGTTGAGGACAAGGGCAGGATTGACCATGGCATCGAATGATTCCTGACATTGCGCGAGAAGATCTCTGACATGGAGGTGTTCTCTGGCCGAAAGCGGCGTCAGAACGGCCGCAAGCGCATTGCCCGTTCTGTTGGCCAGAACGGCAGACTGGGCCCGTTGTACGGCAGCCACAAGTTCGCGGGCGGGCCCCGCATCAACGGCGCCTCTGACGGATGTCCTCTCAAGCCAGCCTCTGCCCGTGGTGAGGAAGGCTGCCAGTTCATCCAGCCATGACCGGAGTTCGTCCCCGGCTTCCTCTCCTGCCTGCGGCCAGGCCAGCGTCAGCACCCAGCTCCGGGAGACAAGCGTGGGGAGGAGGCGTTCCCTCTGCGGTGCCAGAAGCAGAAAGCACAGATTGGGGCGTGGCTCTTCAAGGGACTTGAGCAGGGCATTGGCGGCTTCCACACCCAGAGCCTGTGCCTCGGCCAGAATGACGACGCGCTTGCCCGTGCCGCGTGGCGCTTCGCCGAGAATGCGGCGCAGATCGCGGATTTCCTCGATCTTGATGCTGCCGCTGCTTCCGTTGAGGACATACAGGTCATTGAAGATGGAAGCCCCGATCTGCAGGCAGCTCGGGCAGGCAAGGCAGGGGGATGGTTCGCTGGTGCAGTTGAGGCAGGCAGCATGCCACAGGGCGACGGAAAGCCGTTCCGCAGCTGTTCCGCCTTCAAGAATGAGGACCTGCGGCGGGTCCGAGGCGAGCCTGCTCAGTGCCGTCCGCACGCGTTCCTGTCTGGGAGAGAGGGCGGCGTCATAGGCTGCAAGCGCTTCTTCACGAGAAGGGAGTCTTTCTTCGTCGGCTGTTTTGAAACTCACAACGTGCCCTTTTGACTAAAATGGTTGGAGGACGCTTGCTATTTTGTGCCGTTTCTTGCCGAAACTGGAGCAATGTCGGGTGATGGATTCAATATAGTCCTCATGCCTGTCAAGATAGAATGACAGCGCCCGTGCAAAGTTGCGCCCAAGAAGTCCGTCCACGAAAAGCTGGCTGACATCACGGATATTGAAAAGAATGCCCTGAGAGCGTGCGAGGATCACCCGTTCTTCACGCGTCATGTTTTTCAGAATGGATATCAGTGTCTGCTGGGCACAGGGCTGATAGAGCCAGAAATACATGAGATCCAGGGCATTGATGATGCTTTCCACCTGAAGGGGCTTGGATTCCTGCGAGGTAAGCCGGATAAATTCGCGCGGCTGTGCCAGCAGCGTGAGGATATCCCGATCGGGAAAGGCCAGTTCCAGCTTTGTATAGCAATCGAACAGGCGTTGCAATTTGGTCTGGTAATCCCAGTTGCGCAGACGATAGTTGTTGCGCCGGTCCGCTATGGATTCGATGATGGCGGCCACGGTATCCGAGGCGGACTTGGAGACAATGGCCGCGCCGGGGGCCAGAATGTCTTCCGGTGGAAGCGAGAAGAAGAACGGCAGGAAGAAGGCCAGAATGTCATTGAACAGAATGGACATGGGAATGGCCAGCGCACTGCGGAACAGATTGCCGATAACGGCGGCCTTGGGAAAGCCCCGATAGATGTTGTGGGCCGAAATATAGATGCTGTTGGCGCCGGCAATGATGGAGAAGACGAGCAGGGGATGGGTTTCCACGGTCATGCCCATGAGGTCTTCAAGAAGCAGACAGCGGATCATCCATTCGAGCAGCACAACGGAAAGACCCGTGTACATGAGCGAGTCACAGATTCGTGACCAGCTCACAAAATTATTCCAGCGCAGGAGCGAGCCCCTGTGGATGCCGCCTCCCGCGAGAATGGCCTGCGCCACGTTTCGTACGCCGGTGATGGCGAACCAGATGGGAGCCCCCAGCCAGGCAAGAACCCACCATTCCTGTGTATAGAGGAAGGTGAACAGGGCCGGGATGAAGCCGATCAGAATCTTGAGCATGTTGGCAAGCGAGGTGTTCAGATAGGCCAGACCGATCCAGCCGGAGTGCGGCCGCTTTGCGGCTGCCTGTGCGGAACACAGTCCGTTGTCCGAATCGCCCCCGATACCGCCCATGGTGATGACGTTGCCCTTGGGATTGATGCGGATATCCCCCGAGATGGCGCGCCATTCCCGTTCCCGGCGCATGCCGAACTTCTGAAAGCCAAGAACCTGACGGACGAAATGGCTTATCTTGCGATTGATCCATGAACGGTTGCAGGGTTCCCTGTACACATCCCGGAAGATCAGCTTGAGCTGCACGGGGATAATGATCGGCCGGACCTGTTTGTTCAGCGCAAGCTGCTTGCGGGCGTTGCGGGGGAGACTTTCGGGGATGGCAAGTCCCATGCCGTGCCGGTTGCCCGAATGACTTGTGGAGTCGGTTCCGATACGGCTGCGGAGCGGCGCCACCTGATAGGGAGCCTGCAGGGAGGGAATGTTCCGGAGAATGACCCGGAACTTGTCGCAGCGTTCCCGGTCTTCATGGCTGGGCGAGGATTCCAGCTTGCGGATCATCCCCCGCAGCATCTGCTTGAGGTGCAGCACGCTGCCCTTGTTGATGGCCGTCTGAAGTTCATTGATTGATCCGAGCTGCCGGAGATGTCCTTCCTGCCATTCCTTCAGGTTGAACATTTCAAGATGGGTGATCTTTCCCTGACCGTCCCAGAGCAGTTCCAGAACGTCCTCGGCAGAAAGTTCGGCCAGTTGCAGGGTAATACGGTAACCGCTGCGCAGGGAGGCAAGCCAGTCCAGCAGCACATGGGGCGGCAGAAGAAGCAGGTCCGGAGTGTCGGGCGTTTCCTGCGGAACATTGGGAGAGGGCAGTTCCGGGTTCCGTTCAGGCTGAAGCCATGTTTCAAGGATGACTTCGGGAGTCAGCACATCCATGCGTTTGATGAGCTTGGTAATCTGCTCCACGCGGTCGGGAGTGGCCTTTTCCTTTTCCCGTCCCAGTTCCTCGGCACGTCTTTTCAGATGCGGAAGGAGCGTCTTGTGCGTAAATTCGGCAAGATGGAGAAACGAGGGCTGACCTGTGCCCACAAAGGCAAGGAAGGCGTCCGGGTCCAGTTCGGGCAGGGGG
>CAMLXE010000226.1 GCA_946490455.1 uncultured Desulfovibrio sp.
CAATACCTCTGCGAGAGATTGCCAGTCTCTCCGGCTCCAGCCCAGTCCAAACGTTTTGGCAATCTCCTCGGAAATACCACGCTGCGCCATGTATTCCCGGCATTCCCTGCCACTGTCACCCGCCAGATTATCCATAAAATGGGCAGCGGCAATTTCATGAATCTTCAGCAACTGCCGGCGCCTGGACATTCCCTGCCCAGGTTCCCTGCGACTGCCATAGCCGCCCCGGGATTCCTGCTCCAGAGTAACCCCGGCCTCTTCGGCCAGCTGTTCAAGTGTTTCCCGAAAATCCAGCCCGTTGATCCGACCATAAAAATCAAACAGGTCACCAGAAGCCTGGCAACCAAAACAATAAAAAAAGCCTTCTTCTTCGTTAATGGAAAACGAAGGTTTGGTTTCCTGATGAAACGGACATGGCGCTACCCAGCGCGATCCGTTACGCTTAAGTTCCACATACCGTCTGGCAATATCCACAAGGCTCAACCGTGCCTTGATTTCCTGAATTGCTCTGGAATTTCCCTGTACCATTTCTCCAAAGCCTCCAGATTGCCCGAAAAGCTCTCCATGGGGAAACATGGATCAGTGACAGAACACCGCTCCATGAAAACCATCTCCCGCAACTCTATCTGAACACGACCACTGTTACGCCATCGCCCCCCTGATCCTCTGGGGCCAGAGAGAAAGAGGCCACGCCAGGAAACGTCTTCAAGAAGGCATGCACTTCCTTGCGCAGAGCGCCGGTTCCTCGTCCATGCACAATTTCCACACCCTCTCGACCGGACAGCAGTGCACGATCCAGATATTGCGAGAGTTCGCTTATTGCCAAGTCAGCACGTTTTCCCCTCAAGTCAAGACGTAACAAAGAAATTTTCTCGGTTGGAGCGTTTTTTTCCTTACGCAGGAGAACACCGCCCCCCGTCTTGTCCCCAGAAGGAGTATCAGCAGGGCCAAGCAACCCGGCATCTGCCCACAGGCTTACGCCGTTCATATCCAGCTTGACCCGGTTCTGCCGCAAATCCACTTCCCGTACGACAGCCTTTCTGTTCCAGGGACGATGCAGAACGGTCTGTCCCGGTTTCAGGTCTGCCACAGCAAAAACAGGAGTCTGAGGCTTCTCTTCTGCCTCTGGCGTTTCAGCAAGTGAAGCACGAACCTTTGCAAGCTCCTTGAGCGCCTGACGATGCCCGATGCGCCCTTCCTGCCAGCCTTTCATAACTTTGGCCGAAACCTCCCTAACCTCTGCGGCCAGCCGCTCACGTTCCCGCTCAAAGCGTTCCTGGACACTTCGACGCTTGTCTCGAGCTTTGGCCTGTTCGGCCTTCAGGGTATCCAATTCCCGTTCACGAGACGCAGCCAGGGCATTCAATCGGTCCATCACGGCGGTCATGTCCTCGCCATCCAGCAAAAGATACTGCTCGGCCCGTCGCAAGACAGATTCTGGCAATCCATGTTCCCGCGCGACATCAAGCGCCCTGCTCGCACCAACCTGATCATAGGCCAGCCGGAACAGCGGCTTTCTGGTCGCCGGATCAAACAGAACCGAAGCAGCCCGTACCCCATCTCTGGTCAGGGCATATGATTTCAATGCCGGGAAGTGGGTAGCTGCCACCACATGGGCACCCCGCTCAAGCAATCCATCAAGAACAGCCTGAGCCAGTGCGGCTCCCTGCGCTGGATCCGTTCCCGCCCCGAACTCATCCAGAAGAACAAGGGTTCGGCTGTCAGTCTGATCCCAGGCTCGGGCCAGATGACGAATCTGGGCCGTGAAGGTGGACAAATGATCGTCAAGACTCTGCTCATCACCAATGAAGGCATGGATGGACGACCACCATGGCATGGCAGAACCTTTGCCCACCGGAACGGGAAGTCCTGAGAGCGTCATGACTGCAAGCAGTCCCAATGTTTTCAGGCAGACCGTCTTGCCGCCGGCATTTCCTCCACTGATGACAAGGGCCCGATCTGTCGGCCGGAACAGCAAATCCACAGGATGGGGACCTCCCATACGCTTCAGCTGTGGATCCAGCGCCAGCAGAGGATGTCTGGCGGAAAGCAGGGAAAGGGGAGCATTGACATCATTGGCCAGCACAGTCACACAGTGCCCATCAAAGGCTGCGGCAAGGCTGCACTTGGCCAGTTCCACGTCAAGACGCACAAGCAGAGACCAGGCAGAGCGAACCAGCGGGAGTTCATTCCGAATGATTCCCGTCAGATACTGCAAAACTCTGCGCTCTTCTTCCCGTTCTTCGCGCTTCAGTTCCTGAAGCCGGTTATTGAGCTCCACGAGGAACATGGGTTCGAAGTAGCAGGTTTCTCCCGTGTTGGAGTAGTCGTGAATGATTCCCTGAATACGCCCCTTGAAATTGGCCTTGAGGGGAAGAACATATCGATCTGAAGCCAGCGTCATATATTCATCCTGCAGGTACTGCAGGATGTTATACTGAACGGCAAATTCCTTGACCTTACGCAGACACTGCAGATGCAGACGACGCAATTCTCCCCGCACGAGCATGAGCTCTGGAGAGCTCTCATCCCTGATGGAACCATCATCACCAAGACAACGCCCCAGAGCGGAAAGCGTCATTTCCGGCAAGGGAGTTGTCCCGACAAGAGTCCCCAGTGTCGGCCAGCGTTTCTCCCCGGAAGCAATGGACTGTGCAGCCCTGCGCATCTGCAGAAGCGTCTCCCGCATGGCCCACAGCGCATCTCCGTCAAGCAGCAGAGGAGACGTTTCCCCTTCGGACCCCATTTTTTCAAGATGGAGGAAGAGACCGTCAAGGTCAGGAAAGGTTACGAGTCGAAAGCCGCTTTCGGCTGTCCAGGTACGAACTTCGTCAAAAAGCGTATGTGCAGCACTGACGGCATCCACGTCTTCCAGCGGTACAAGAGCAGCAACGGTCCGTTGCCCTGCTTCGGATACGCACATGCCGGCAAGGATTTCCAGAACCTTGCCAAATTCCAGTGCCTTTAACGTTCTGCTGTCCATTCATGCTCACATCAAAGATAACCGACATGCATGGTTCCAGAGGAACATGCAAACGGCAATCTGCAAAAATCAGGAAAGGCGAGCCTTGACGGCAGCGCTCACGGCCTTGCCGTCCACACGTCCCTTGTAACCGTCCATGATAGCCTTGATAACCTTCCCCATGCCGGACATGTTGGTTACCCCCAGTTCAGCCACAACATTCTCGATGGCGGCATCCAGTTCGGCAGCAGAAAGAGGTTCAGGGAGATATTCCTTCAGGATGGCCAGTTCATCTGCTTCCTTGGCCGCGAGATCAGGACGATTGGCAGCCGAATATTGTTCAATGGAGTCCTGACGCTGCTTGGCCTGCTTCTGAATAACAGTGGCCAGTTCTTCATCCGTTATGGGGCGCATCAGCTCAACCTGAAGATTTTTTGCCGCAGTTTTCAGCAGACGCAACACACCGACCCGCAACGTATCCTTTGCCTTGTAGGCGGCAATATAATCTTGCTCAATTCGCGTGGAGAGAGACATGGTATTTCCTGTGACTAGGGATGAAAGACACGGAATGCGCCCTCTCCGGCATTTTTTCCGGAAAACAGGCGCCAAAAACAAAAACGCTCCTCTCGTCTTTTTTAGAAGCAGTCCGCCTGAACAAGTAACGGGACCACCCCGCCTGAACGATGGAGCGTGTTCGCAAATTATCCTCCCAGAGAAAGGGGAGAAAATCA
>CAMLXE010000227.1 GCA_946490455.1 uncultured Desulfovibrio sp.
TTCACTCGAGATTTTATACTTCTGTTCTGCATGGCCATGTGCAGCAACAGCTATCTGGCCGTCTTCTATTGTTTTGAACAATGGCTCGAAGGCTTGCAGATCGGGCCGAACTGGCGGGGAATTCTTCTCTCTGTATTATACGCCATGGTTCTGCTCTGGCGGCCTGTTGTCAGCGTGTTCCTGCTTTCACGCAGCAAGCTGATTCCTCTTGTCGGTGGCATTTGTGTTTCCAGCTGCGTCATGTTGAGCTATTCGCAGGTCAGTGGTCCCAATTCGGTCTTGCTGATTCTGCTGCTACGTCTGATACAAGGGATTTCTCTGGCAGTCTATTCAAGCTGTGTGGTTGCTGTCCTCGTCAGCTGTATTCCATCGGGACAGAGCGCCAAAGGATTTGCAATCTTTTCTCTGGCCAGTCTGTTGCCATACTCGATCATTCCGGCACTTGGGGAACATCTGCTGCCCTTGCTGAAGGGAGAAGCCAATCTTTTTGCCCTTGTCGCCGTACTGGCCATTCCTGCACTTTGTATGGTCTTTTTTCTGGCTCCCAAGCTGCGCAAACCGGAAATCAGCGTTACCGGCGGCGCAGGGAGCAAGTTCCGTTTTGGTGATGCCGTTCATGCCATGACGCATTCGGGACTGGGGTGTATTTATCTGTCCTGTCTGAGCTTCAGTATCATGACCATTCTGGTAATCTACTTCATGAAGGGGCTTTGCCTTGTTACCGGCGCCATGCCGGCCAGATTCTTCATGACATACACCATTACCATGATCCTGATACGTCTTGTCAGCGGACATATGCTGGATACCTTGCCGCGTTACAGAGTCGTTCCTCTTTGTGCGCTGGCCCTGACCTGCAGTGTCCTCATACTGGCGTGGGGGCCCCTGTGGTCATTTGTTCCCTCGGCCATTGTCTATGGACTGGGACTTGGCTTTCTGTATCCGCTTCTTGCTTCGACCATATACGATCGTTCTTCCGACGAAACCAGATCCATCAATTCCAATGTGATGATGCTGACTTTTGATGCCAGCGGCATGCTGGGGCCTCTGCTGGGTGGTGCTGTCATCAGTGGCGGTTTCGGGTATCGCGGCGTCTTTGTAACCGCGGCCATTATGGTTCTCTGCTGTGGTGGTTTTATGGTGCTTGATCGCTTGCGTCTGGCCTGGTGGGATCGAAAGCAGGCTGCCAGAAACAGATCTGCCCAGTGACTGGTTATGAACAGACCACCATTACAGAAGATGGCGGCCTGTTCTTTCTGTTATCGCGTCAGCTTGCGATATTTCAGGCGGTGTGGCTGTTCGGCAGCCTTGCCAAGCCGTTTTTTGCGATCTTCTTCGTATTCGGAATAGTTGCCGTCAAAAAAGATAACGGATGAATCGTCTTCAAACGCAAGGATATGGGTGGCGATACGGTCGAGGAACCAACGGTCGTGGCTGACAACCAGAATACAGCCGGCAAAGTTCTCCAGACCATCTTCCAGTGCGCGCATTGTATTGACATCAAGGTCGTTCGTCGGTTCGTCAAGCAGAATGACATTGGCGCCAGATTTGAGCATGCAGGCCAGATGGACGCGATTACGTTCTCCACCGGAGAGAACATCGACCTTTTTCTGCTGATCTGAGCCGGTAAAGTTGAAGCGTGAGCAATAGGCACGCGAATTGATTTCCCTGTTGCCCAGCCTGATGGTTTCAGCGCCGTCGCTGATCACTTCAAAAACCGTCTTGCCGGGAGTGAGGGATTCACGGTGCTGATCCACATAGGCAAACTGTACGGTTTCTCCTATGGTCAATGTTCCGGTATCAGGCTTCTCCTGACCGACAAGCATCTTGAAGAGTGTCGTTTTACCCGCACCATTGGGACCGATGATCCCGACAATGGCACCTGCAGGAATAATGAAATTCATGTCGGCCATCAGCATCTTGTCACCAAGAGATTTGCTTACCCCGTTGGCTTCTATAACCTTTTTCCCAAGTCGCGGTCCTGCAGGAATATAGATTTCCAGCTCGGGAGCACGGCTTTCACTTTCGTGACTGAGCATGGCCTCATAGGCGTTAATGCGCGCCTTTCCCTTGGCATGTCTTCCCTTGGGGGACATGCGAATCCATTCAAGTTCACGGGCAAGAGTCTTGCGCCGTTCATCTTCGGCCCTGTCTTCCTGAGCAAGACGTTTTTCCTTTTGTTCAAGCCAGGATGAGTAGTTGCCTTTCCATGGTATCCCGCGGCCGCGGTCGAGTTCGAGAATCCAGCCTGCTACATTGTCAAGGAAATAGCGGTCATGGGTTACGGCAATGACGGTACCGGGGAAGCGGCGCAGGTATCCTTCAAGCCAGGCTACAGATTCGGCGTCCAGATGGTTTGTCGGTTCGTCAAGCAGAAGAATGTCCGGATTTTGCAGCAGCAGGCGGCACAGTGCGACACGGCGCTTTTCTCCACCAGAAATGACAGAAACCGGAGTATCTCCAGGGGGGCATCTCAAGGCATCCATGGCCATTTCCAGCTTGGAATCGAGATCCCATGCTCCCTTGGCATCCATAAGCTCCTGAATCTGTCCCTGCCGTTCAATGAGCGCATCCATTTCCTCAGGTTCCATCGGTTCCGCAAACCTGGCATTTACCGCCTCAAATTCCTGAATGAGGTCAACAAGTTCCTGAACACCTTCCTGAACTACCTCGCGCACAGTTCTGGTCTCATCGGCAAGCGGTTCCTGTTCCAGATACCCGATGGTGTACCCGGGAGCGAGAACTGTCTTGCCATCAAAAGCCTGATCAACTCCGGCAAGAATTTTCAGCAATGAGGATTTCCCTGCTCCATTCAGGCCAAGCACACCGATTTTGGCCCCATAAAAGTAGGAAAGTGAAATATCTTTCAATACTTCACGCTGACCGTGCCTCTTGGAAACACGGATCATGGAGTAAATGATCTTTTCCGCATCGTTGCTCATGAATTCTCCTTGTGTCGGTGTTCCGACATTTCTGCATGAAAGTCAGACCATTCGTAATTTGCGGTCTCTCATTTTTTGCTATGTTACAGAGAGATTTAAATTTGTCCAGTCAGCACAAAATTCCAGCATATTTGTCCATAAAACGGGAAAATGCGGCGAATATCAGCTTGCAGAACAGAATTCTCCGGTATATCTCTATCCGCTACCGGGTGGACAGACTCCCGGTACAGATACAGTGTATTCCCCTTCTCAATGTATGGAGTGAGGCAGGCGTAATGAATTCTACGGTAGATGAAATCAGTGTTGAATACGAAGAATCCGGCCAGATTCTGGTTAAGGAAGTTGATAAGGTCATTCTGTCCAAGGGACTCTGGGCAACAATTCTGTTTCGGTATCAGGAACTGATGCCTGAAACAGGGGAATATGGTCCGGACAAATATACCATTCGCCGTTACCAGAAGGTTGGAGGCGAATACCGGCAGAAATCCAAGTTCAATATCTCCAGTGCAGAGCAGGCGCGCAAGATAGTTGATGCACTTTCCAGCTGGATTGACGCATGCTGAAGTCTGTTCAGTATTTTTTTCAGGCCGTCCTTGTGGCGGCCGTTTTCTTTTCCGGTACGGCGTTTGCTGAATCGTTTTTTGCCCGTGTTCTCTTTTGCATTGATGGGGATACGGTCGTCATTGAGCATAATCGGAAAGTACGGCTCGCAGGAATAGATACACCAGAAAAGGCCTCTGACAGAA
>CAMLXE010000228.1 GCA_946490455.1 uncultured Desulfovibrio sp.
GTATGACGTCATCCTCGGCGAAAGCATGTCGGACTTTGCCCTTTACCCGTTCATGCACAGCTGGAGTGCGCTGCGCCCCCTGCTCTGGCTGGGATTGATGGGCTATCTCCTCTGGCTGACCCGAAGCATTACGGAAGTATTCTTAGTCCCCTTAAAGATTCTGGGCTTCCTTTTGCTTTTCTTTGTGGTGGGAGGGACACTCTTCTGGGCCAACAGTTTTATGGGCAGCGGCAATCTGGCCTTTATGGGCATTCTGCTTCTGCCTATGGTCTTCATGCCTCTCATGAAGCGACCTGCCCCCAAGGCCGCGCAGATTCTGGCGGAGATCGAAGGTCTTGCCCTGTATCTGGGGACTGCAGAAGCATCGCGTCTCAACACCTTTAATCCGCCGGACCGGACACCGGAAGAATTCCACCGTTTCATGCCCTACGCTGTGGCGCTGGGACTGGAAAAGGCTTGGGGGGCACAATTCGCCACCTCTCTGGCGGATCTGCAGTTCCGCGGCAGTTCCCTGCAGAGGCTGGCCGAATACGAGCACCGCATGCAGGGGAGATAGCACTGTTTGGCACATGACGTATGACCGATTCTGGCGAGGATATCGTGATGGATACCAGTCCGGGCATGAAAAAAGGAAACATGGGGCTGTGTCACAGACAAGAGTGACATTCGCAATAAAGTTCCAGGGAATAGTGAAACCACGCTATCCCGAAATCGGATTATCTGACACGTCACCAGACTTGATGACATAAAAACAAATCCCGCTTTTATGCGATGGAATAATACCCCCTTACAGGAGTGAATGAACATGAAAGCCAACATGGCATTGCCTGCAATAACCCTGCTGCTTTGTTTAATCATAGGCAACTCAAGCGTTAGCCTGGCAGGTGATTCCGGTGAAGAACGTACTATCCCTGTCATAGAATGGGGATGCTGGTCGTGTAATAAACGAGTTTTTACGTTTACTCCTGACAGTCTCGACGGAAAGATCATCCAGCACAAGGATCCCAATTATCAGCAATCAAAGTGGATTATACTAAAGACCAGAAGTCCCATAAAAAAATGCGAAAAAATGTTTGATGGGGCACACATTTTTGACAAAAAAAGAGAATTCATGACTTCCGGATATACCATTATGACACAGGCCGACAGTTTTGTGGTCATAAAAGGAGGTTCGGCCATCAAGGCACAGATCAACAAGGTTCAATGTGTGGGGTGCCAAAAAGGTGCCTATGCCTTTGCAGGTGACGATCTGGACCAATGGGGGGTTTTATCCATGAGCGAAGTGCCTGCCGTCTTTGCCATGAAATCCGGATCCAAGATAGGAACCTGTGGTAAAATAAGGCTCCCTTATGGAGGCTCTTTCTTAGGACCTCACTTGTTTGATCTAAAAGGAACTGTTTCCATGTCGTCAGATACTGTTTCACAAAATTTTGGCTCCTTTCTGTGCTCAGATTGATAGCCATACTTGCAGGAAAAACGTATGAGAACACAACTTTTTTTAATCATGTCCCTGCTTATCATGGGCATGTGCCTGGATCCGTATTGCATCTCGGCCAAACCATTAAAAGAAAAGAATACTGTTGCCTCAGCGAAAGGTCTTCCATCAACCTATGCAGACTTTAAAGAGCGCTGCCATACTGTCGCCGTCACCCCTGAAGGGGCTGTCAAAATGTATTTTGACGCCATATTCTGCTACTTTGATCCCAGTCGCCGGACGGAAGCATCCAAGATGCTGCGCTATATTATGCACGCCGATGCCAACTGGGAAGGGAATCAGAGGCATGTAACATTCATACGTCGTCTGAAGGAGCCTTCCTACCACTATATATTCAGAAGTTTCGCATCGGGAACAAGTCCTGAAAATGGATACAGTATGTCACCCGATGATTATAGGCTAGTCTTTTCCAAAAAAGACCAGCAACAGGATTATATCCGCGTGTTTTTGCGTTCGTCCGGAGCAGACTCGGACCGAAGAGTATGGGTCAAGCAGTATCCTGATGGATTCTGGTATGTCATCAATAATTCAGATACGTATGCAAAAGTACGTGATCCTGCGGTCTCTGCTCTGAACAATAGCCACGATGCCGATTTCGATGTTGCTCCTCCGGCGCAACCGCAGCCTCCGGAAGATGTAACTCCTCCAGCAGTACAACCACAGCCTTCGGAAGATGTAACTCCTCCAGAGCAACTACAATCTTCAGAAGCAGTAACCCCTTCAGTGGCACAACAACAGCCTTCGGAAAGTGAAGAGCCTGCGATGTCTACCTGGTAGCATCGTCAAAAGGAGACAAACATGAAAAGATTCTGGATCGCACTGTGCGGCGTTCTGGGGATGGCTTTGTATGTTGGCACGGCCCACGCCGCTTTCTGGCAAGTTGTACGTGATACCCCTATACGCGAGGACGCATCCACTGATGCCAAGCGGCTGGATACAGCCCGAAAAGGCTGGATAGTGAACGACATGACCGGGAGCGGTTCCAGTCCGCAGTGGATCAAGGTGGTGGAGGTTCAGAAACATATCGGAGATGGCATGGCCTATGCTCACCTTGTGTACAGAACTCCCGATGCGTACATCAGCGCTGCGGACGTGGTCCAAGTGGAGGATGAGAATGGAACACCTCTTAAGACGACCGGAAACACTTCTGATGCTACGGCAGCACAAGGCGTGCGTGTGGAACTTATGCCCGCACCCAAGGCTGAGGATATAGCCTCCAACGGTGCTGTGGACGAAGCTGCATTAAAAACGGCCTTGGATGTCTGGGTACAAAATTGTAATACCGTTCTCAGCAAATATGAAGACATGGAGTCCAACAAGGCGGCAATAGAGGTGCTTGCAGGGACTGACTACGCCACCTTTACCAGTAAGGATATCCACGCGGTAGAAGACAGTGTGATACAACTCTTGGACCGCTGGGCGAAAACCCAATATGTCGGCTCCCAAGCTAGTTTAAGCACTGATGACCAGAAAATTTTTGATGTACTGGCCAGCTATTGCCTGATTCCAGGGATCGTCGAGGGCAGCCCCTTCCTCATGGCAGACCTGATCACCTTGCGCAAAAAAGTCATCTTTGATCCTCCCGTTGCCGCCTATACTGCTTATGTGAACCTGCTGGACACTCAGCCGCAAATACTGTTCTCCGATGGCGGTTGCCGTCATTCGGTGAAAGAGATGGGAACATGGGCTACGCAGTGGGAACAATACCTGAAAACAGTGCCCGCCGACAGCTTTTATTTCATCGAAGGCAAAAAACGTTACCTTGAATTTGCAACCTACATTTTATTCAGCGACTTGCCCAACACGCCCGCCTTTCCTGACTACAACAATGGTAAGATGGAAAATGAATGGTTGGAAGAGCTGGAGAGTGTGACATTGGAGAATCCGGGTACGGAAACGGCCGCCATCATCGCGGAATTTCTTAAAAAAGTAAAAGCCAATGGCAACAAGCTTGCCCCCTTGGACAAAAAGGTTCTTTTGACCAAACTGAATGTACTCCTTGTACCCCAAACGACCGCGTCTGCCACCAAGTCGATCCCAATGGAAGAAAAGCTGCTGGGCAAGCACATGTTCTCCCTGCAGTGGATAGAAGGCCCCATGGGCGAGGCTGTTGTTTCTCGCACGGAAACGGGCGGCCTGCGTTTTTCATCGGTGGATGCGTTTACGCTGTCATTT
>CAMLXE010000229.1 GCA_946490455.1 uncultured Desulfovibrio sp.
TCGCAATCGCAGAAGGACATTGCGGGGCCAGCTCAGGAAGGATGTCCTTGTACAGAAACGCGCTGCATAATGGGCAGAAAAGATGGCAGAACCTGAGATCTGCTATTTCCTGCATGGTAAGGCGCACAGAATATGATCCTGTACCGCGGCCCCCGTGCCGGAACGAGTCCGAATCATCGGTCCCTTTTCTGACAGGCTGGGCTTTTGTCACGGGAAAAACGGCTGAAGCGTTTCTTTCAGCATGGAAGCCGTCTTTCTTTCGCGACGCTGGAAAAGGGGCAGACACGAAAGCCAGACGGCTCCAGCATGAAAGGGCAGGGCTATGGAACTGGGATTTCAGCCGACAGAGGTTCATTTCTGAATGCTGCCCTCGGAATGACTCCAAAGTCGCCTCATGAAAAGGGGCACTCACCCGCGAAGCGTATCACCGGCGGAGGTTCTGTATGAGGAGAGTGCAGGCAGGAGCGCAATCAGGGAACCGGCTGCCAGCATGCCCAGAAACAGCAGTCCTTCGTGATGCGTCAGCGATACGGGAAGCGCAACGCCTGTACTGTCCTGAACGAGCGCCGCAATGGCCTGAGCCGTTCCCCATCCAAGAAGCAGGCCGAGCAGAGCGCCCATGCCGATGGTCAGAGTAACCGACAGCCAGACCGTGACAATCACATACCGTCCCGGAGCCCCCAGCGCCCGAAGCAGCGCAAGCCGCTTGCGGCGCAGGGATACGGCAAAGAAGCCTGCAAGCAGGGCGGCACAGAGGGCGACGCCTTCAGCACTCAGCGCCATATACTGCATGATGTTTCTGATCTCTCCCATGGTGGCAAAAAGCGAGGTAAGCACTTCGCCGGTAAAGATGCCCTGGAACTGGCTGTTCGTCCAGGCACTCCGCAGTCTGTAGGCCGCCGCGATGCTCTGGGGCTTGACCACAAGGGCAGAGTAGCCTGAACTGCCGACAGCCAGTCCATGTGCTTTCCATATGGATTCAACGGGAACGAGGATGGCTCTGTCCCAGGGAGTTCCCGTAGCCGGCAGCCTCCCTGTAACCGTATAGCTGACATGGCCGTGAGTCTGTTCCGTATCTGCCGTTGCGACCTGACCATGCATGGGGGAAAAGCGCTCTCCCATGCCAAGGGGGACGCTCGCGCCCACCACAGCCTCATGGTCGGCAGAAAAGACACGGCCTTCACTGAGCTGCCGCTTGCCGCCAAGGAGAACCATATCGGAACTCGTACCGATGATGGGGGCATCGTGCCAGCGATCGCCAAAGGCCAGCGGAGCCGCCCAGAGAACTCCTTTCTGGTTCCGAACGGTTTCAAGCAGCGAGTGCGGAACAGGCTGAAGCGGTTCCGGGCGCAGGTATACGGCTCCCAGAACAAGTTGCGTCGGGCTGCCCTGCGCACCGATCAGCAGGTCAAAATCGTCTCCGGCCTGTGCCATGCCCTGCCGGATGGCACGTTCACTGATGGAAACCGTCACGCCAAGGCTTGCTGCCAGCGCCAGAACAAGAGCGATGGCCAGTGCTGCGCCCAGCGAACGTTTCAGTTCGCCACGGATCAGGAGGAAGGGATTCATTGTAGATTCCTTGGATATATGTGGACATTCTGAAAATGCGATAAGGCTCCGGTCCAAGAAGAACACGGCCGGATCGTTTCAGTCCGCATCAGAAGTCGTTTCATGCAGTTCGCCGCGTTCCAGCAGAAAAGAACGTCTGGTCCGTCCGCGCATGTTGGGTTCATGGCTGACCAGTATGAGCGTGCAGGCATGCTCCCGCGCATAGTCAACCAGCAGCCGGGTCACGGCTTCGGCATTTTCCTTGTCCAGGCTGGCTGTAGGTTCGTCTGCCAGCAGAATATCCGGCTCCGGGAGGACGGCTCTGGCAATGGCAACCCGCTGCATTTCGCCTCTGGAAAGAAGGTGAACCTGCTGATCCAGCTGGTGGATGTCCATTGTCTGGAGCAGCGTCCTGGCCCTGTCCCGAAGCACTCCGGGAATGCTCCAGCTTCTGAAGGTGACGGGCAGCAGAACGTTTTCCAGAGCCGACAGACCGGGAACAAGCTGAAAGTCCTGAAAGACGAATCCAACATGCTGACTGCGCCACAGATCTCTTTCAGATTCGGAAAGCTCATCAATGCAGACATCGCCCCAGCGAACTTCTCCGGAAGGCAGGCCTGCTTCGGCAGGATCGGCTGTCGTCAGCCCGCCAAGAAGCTGAAGCAGGGACGTCTTGCCCGAACCGGACACACCGTGCAGGCACACCGTGTCACCGGCTGCGAGCTGAAAGGACGGAATATCCAGAATGATGCGCCGTGTTCTTCCATCACGCCGGGATACAAGAATATTTTTCAGGCTGAGTGCATTATTCATGATTTCTTGAAGTACTACATGAAGTTTTTGAGAAGGGGGAGAGGAAAAGACGGTCTTTCCGATGCAAACGGAAAGGAACTGTCATAAGGTATGAAACCGTGCCTTTCTCAGGCGCATCTGGCTGACAAATCCCGTTTCGGTATCTTCATACGAACCAATCTCCAGAACGCCCTCGACTTCGATGGTGGTGTTGTTCTGAACAAAGGTCTGCCGTTCATCAAGATAGACAACAACGATATTGTCGGGCCAGTCGGCATCGGACTGACAGAAGGGGCAAAGCGCTACCGGTTCCCGTGTCAGAACAAAGAAGCTGGCTTCGGCCTTGAGAGGGGGAGCCATAAAACCACGAATCGTCACGGCCTGTCCGTTCAGGCGCTGAACCTTTTCCGAAAATTGCAGGCCAAGGACGCCACCTCCGGAATAGAGTTCGTCAAAGCGGAGTACATTTCCCTCATCGGCGTGAGCCGTTGCCGGAATCTGTATTCCGAGCAGCAGGGCAAGACAAAGGAACAACAGCTTCACAAGGCACCTCAGGTCTTGTTGAAAATGAAACAGGTTACGATGGAGCAGGAACAGTCTGCAATCTGACGACAAGAAAAGCTCCCCGGAAGAAAGCCCGTGGTGGGGCTGCATTCCGGGGAAGGATGGACAGCTTCCCCGAAATCCTTTTGCAGGGACATCGGGGAAGGTTTTGCCTATTTGCCCAGAGCAAGAGCTTCCGCAACGATTCTGAACAGTTCGGTACTGTTCATGAAGCCATGGAATGCCTCGGCATGAGGACCGCGAGCGCCTGCAACCAGATCGTCGATGGAATGGACACCGGTCGATTCGGAGTGGGGCAGGTTTCCGGGACGGAACTGGGCACCGGGCACATCCTTAAAGGCCGCATTGGCAACATAGTTCCCCTTTTCATCCTTGACGGCCGGTACGAAAGGACCATCAAGCTTGGGACGGTAGGTTTCGTAGTAGTCGGGGAAGTTGCCGAAGAAGACAGCCATACGCTTGCTCACATTCACGCTGTCAGGATAGCCGTCCTTGTCTTCATCCTGATAGTTGGGATATCCGGCCTCGGCATAGATGCCGACCTTGTCGCGCATTTCGGTGCCGGGCTTGTTGTCGTCCACCGTTCCGATTACCGTGATGGAGTGGGTGTGGTCGCCGGTCACGATAAGGAGCGTATCAGGATTCTTGTCGCAGAAGTCCTGAGCCATGGCCACGACCTTGTCGAACATGATGGTATCATAGACGGCGCGTTCCCAGTCGAGAGGATGGGAATACTTGTCCACGAGGCCGGCTTC
>CAMLXE010000230.1 GCA_946490455.1 uncultured Desulfovibrio sp.
GGGTCTTCGGGCCGGTCTGGGTGCGGGAGAACGGCTGCCCGGTTCTGCAGTATCGCCTTGCCAATGGGCCGGAATCCCGCGAGATGGTATGGGAAGCCTCTCCTGGGCGCTTGTTCCGGGCATGGGCGGGGAAAAAGCCTATGCCCACATAAAAGATTCAGCAGGTTCTCAAGGGAGGAGGCAATCCTTGCAGAAGTTGACAAAAAACTAACGGGGAACAGGTAGCCTGTATTGAAACCAACAGGAATGGGGTCTGATTCCTGTTGCACCAGAGCTGAGTTTCCTGTCTGCCGCGAGAATTTTCTGTAACAGACAGGCATACTCCCTCAGTAGGGCGGCCTCCTGGATGAGTGATTTCGTGCCTCTTGAATGAACATTGCCATTGAGAAAATTGGAAATCTGTTAGTCGGATCATTGAGTTTTTTGGAGGACGCAGCATGTCAGATAAGCAGGAAATTGTCGTTGCATATCATCCAAAAATTTTACGTAATATGCTTGAAATATGTGAAGAAATGGGAGTCGGTCCGTATACTGTAAAACGATGGCAGAAACAGGGTGCCCCTATTGTGGTGGAAGGAGATCATTCCAGAACACGCTACAGTGCAGAAGTGGCTTCGCTGATGGCCTGGAGGCTGGCCAAAACTTGTGCAGAACGCGCATGATGCCAGAGGGTTGACTCAGTTTGGCCAACTACGAGAAAATCAAAATAAGGTAGCAGATTTCGAGAAAATATCTCGAAATCTGCTTGACCTTGGTACCAAGATGCGTTTACAGAGCTGTAAAGGAATACCGCCATGCTAGTTTCTTTTTCTCTGGAAAACTGGAAATCGTTCAAGAACGAGGCCACGTTTTCTCTTATTGCCTCCAAGGAACGGAGTTTTCGGGAGCATCTTCCCTATATTTCCAAACATCGGCTAAGGGTCTTGCCTTTTGCCGCTGTGTATGGAGCGAATGCCTCGGGCAAGTCCAATCTGTTTCAGGCACTTTCGTTTGTGCGCCAGTTTGTCCTTGATGGAACCAGGCCCGACGCCCAAACCGGAACTATCCCCTTTTTGCTGGATCCCGATATGGAGGATCGGCCTTCCCGTTTCTCTCTCACAATTATTCCGCATGATCTGGAACATCCAGACTGGATTTATGAGTACAGTTTTAGTGTTACCCGTCGTGAAGTCGTGGAGGAAAGACTCCGGTGCTTTACTTCCTCTTCTGAAACGGTACTCTATGAACGGAGTATGGGGAAAACAACATTCAGCCCCAGGATTCAGGCCAAAGAGGGGGGAGAACGCTATGCCTTTGTGGCTGCGGGTACACGTCCGAATCAGCTGTTTCTGACCAACTCCGTGTTTCAGAACATCGAAGATTTCAAAGTGGTGTATGACTGGTTTCAGTACAGCCTGGCTGTAATTGCTCCGGACTCCAAGTATGTTGGTCCAGCCTTGCGTCATCGGGAGGGGCCTCTCTATCGAAGCATTGAGACCTTTCTGAATCAGCTGGATACCGGGATTATTGGTCTTGAGCAGGAAAAGACTGTCGTGCCTGATGCAATGGTCAAGTTGCTGGAAAAAAATCTGGAGGAAAAGGAAGATATCAGTATTCCGACAATGGAAGGCGACAGGCTGTTTGCGAGCCGGGGAAAGAATGGGGAGCTGGAAGTTTCTCGTCTGATGGCACTCCATCGGCGCAGTGACGGGGAAAAAATACGTTTCCGTTTTTCGCAGGAATCGGACGGGACCAATCGTCTGCTCGATCTGCTTCCTGCCTTTGCCCGATTCACACCCCAAAATGCCAACGAACCGCAAGTGTTTGTTTTTGATGAAATAGACAGAAGTCTGCATACGGCGCTTCTCCAGCATCTTATTGAGGATTATTTGCAGAAGTGTTCGCCCGATTCGCGCTGGCAGTTTTTGGTTACAACACATGACGTGTGCCTTATGGACCAGAATCTGTTGCGCCGGGACGAAATGTGGCTGACGGAACGGGATGAAAACGGCGTCTCTTCCCTTGTTTCCATCGGAGACTTTGAAAAAATCCGTGCTGATCTGGATGTGGGCAGACACTATCTGCTGGGGCGTATGGGAGGCATTCCGCGCCTGCGGACGCTCCGTTCGCGGTAACTACAGGCTGGAGGAAGAATGGGGCGTTTTTCCCGTCAGATAGGTTCAAAGAAGCTCAGGCGTAAGGTTTTTGTGGCTGCGGAAGGTTCGGCCACCGAATGGGACTATCTGGATTTTTTGCAGGACATCGGGTGTGAGACCGTCAAACGAATAAAGCCGCAGACTTCAAAGAGCAATCCCCGTAACGTCCTGCAACGTATGAAGGAAGGTCTAAAGGGAAATCTGCAGAAAAACGATGAGGCCTGGATTCTGATTGACCGTGACGAGTGGTCCGAAACGGAGATAGAACCGCTCCTTAAATGGGAACGGAAGGATCCGCGCTACCATGTGGTCATCAGCAATCCCTGCGTGGAATTCTGGCTTCTGCTTCATTTTGAAGACGGTGGAGGCGCAACAACTCCTGAAATGTGCAGAAATCGTCTGAAAAAATATCTGCCGGACTATAAGAAGCGTATTCTATTGAATTCTTTTACGGAAGACATGGTACAAGGAGCCATATCCCGGGCCAGGCGTCTTTGTGAAGACAAAGGCATATCCTGGGATACGCCATGCAGCACCACATTCCATCAGTTTGTACAATCATTGTTGAGCGCTCGTTCATAAAAGCAGTATGTTCTCGGTATGAATCCCGACTTGGAACCGGATTTCTGGTCATCTGAGTCGGGATTTTTTTTACTTTTCGCCTGCCAGAAAGGCTGTCAAGCCCCTTTCAGCCCTCTTTGAGTTCTGTGTAAGCCCCTGTTCAGCTTACTCATCTTCTAAGCCCATGCTATGCTCCCGGCAAACGACAGGAGCAGCGTTTCATGGTAAGTCTCAGTCATTTTTCACCTTCCGAATTTGCCTGCCATTGCGGTTGTGGGGCGGGGATGGAGCGCATGGATTCCGGGTTTCTCATGAAGCTTGAGGAAGCGCGCAAACTTGCCGGCATGCCGTTTGTGCTTTCGTCCGCCTATCGCTGTCCGAAGCACAACCGGGCTGTGGGCGGGGTGGAGGATTCGGCGCATGTCCGGGGATATGCGGCAGATATCCGCTGCCTCTCATCGCATGACCGTTTCCGGATGCTTGCCGCGCTCATGGAGGCCGGATTCCGGCGCATTGAGCTTGCGCCCACCTGGATTCATGTGGATAGCGACCCGGAAAAGCCGCAGGATGTGGCCTTTTATCAGTCTGGAGGGACGTACTGATGGATTTTCTCGAACAGTTTGACGCGATTTTCGGTCTGCCGGTGGGGACATTTGCGGTCATTGTCATGGCCCTTTGCGGCATTTGTGCGGTGATTGCCCGTTTTCTTGCGGCGCCCGCAGCCGGGGACAGTCCTCTCTATCGGTTTTTCTATGCGCTCATCAATCAGCTTGCCCAGAACGTGGGCAGGGCGACCAATGCCGATGATGCGGCCGCGCTCACGAACACGGCCTCTGCCGTCTCCACTGGCGGAACGTCCAGGGCGACCGGAACGTCCGGGGCGACCGGAACGTCCGGAGCGACCGGAACGTCCGGGGCGAGCGGAACGTCCGGGGCGGGCGGGGTGTCTGCTGCGGG
>CAMLXE010000231.1 GCA_946490455.1 uncultured Desulfovibrio sp.
GGATGTGCGAACCCTGCCTGAAAAGTTTTCGACCGAATATGCCAGTGTCATGGTTTCAGGCCCGGTAGATCTTCTGGAAAAAACGGAAGACAAGATGAAGGCACTGCTGCTTCTGGCAGCCAAATATTCTCCAGACTTTGCCGACAAGGCGGTATCCTATGCACAGGGATATGTAGAAAAAGTCGATATCATACGCTTAAAGGCCACTGAAATAACGGGTAAGAGCCGTTTTCAAAAACGATAGAGCAATCTCTCGTCCCAAAACAAAAACCGCACCAGCAGTTTTCCCTGTCTGGTGCCGTTTTGTTCTTGCCATTCTGCCTGTCTATCTGGCTACATTATCCCAAAGGTCACCGATATAGCGGGTCAAATCCCGTCGATCCAGCGTCTTTGTGGGATAGGGCAGCTGTTTTTCCGGCCTTGGGAGAGCCTCTCCGCTCCGCAGGGCAAAGGCATTCCTCGCACGCTCCTCAAAGGCAGCCAGAAGGGGGAGATCATCTTCCAGCGGCAAGGGAGAAAACGGCACCGGCTCACGATATTCCACAATCAGCTTGGCCTTTCGGAACCAGAGCAAAAAGGTAAAACGCCGGACAAGACTGTCCCCATCCCAGGAGGACAGCCTGCGCCAGGGATCATCTTCGCTTGAAAGGACAAAGGTCTCGGCAAGACCTTCCTCGTCATCAACAGTAACCGAGCGTTGTCTGAATACGGAAAAGTCATTTTCAGGACAGGCCGGCCACTCCATTCGGTCCGTATCAACTATGGCCAACGCAGCGAGAAGACATCCCGGATCCGTCTTTTCCTCATGCTGAAACAAGCCATATATCACGGAAACAGACGAGCTTTGCAGTCCGCTCCCCTGCACCTTTGGAGAAAGGCTTGACCGCCCGGCATCACACAGCACGAAGTCTCTTGCCGGCACTACGGCAATGGCAGGTCGAGATGGTGATACAAGCCAGTTGCCTGCCATTCCACGAACCAGTCCCTTCCCCCGCAGGACGGAAAAAACGATCACCGCACCGATCACGATAATCGCAAGAGGAACGATGATCCTGACCATGTTTCCTCCATTACCAGCGAACAGCCGGTTCTTCGCCAAAGGCAGCCCGATGTCTGGCCGCAAAGTCTTCGTAGGTAAACGTATGCTCCTGCGTTCCATGATGCTCGATGCAGTAGCTTGAGCATGTGGCTCCAAGACGTGCGGAAGTGAATACATCCACACCATGCACCAGCCCCTTCAGCAGACCAGAGCGGAAGGAGTCTCCAGCCCCTGTGGGGTCGGCGACAGCAACAGGAGCGGCGATACCAATCTTTTCTTCTCTGCCCCCGCAGTGAACCACGGAGCCACGCTCACCGAGCGTAGTGATGATGCCACCAGTCATGGCAAGGAGTTCAGCCTGCGATTTGCCGGTCTTCTTGCAGACCATTTCCAGTTCATAGTCATTCGTGACAAGAAGATCCGAACCATTGACCGCATCAAGCAGTTCATCACCGCTCAGAGCGGGAATCTGCTGACCGGGATCATAGATATACCGGATGCCCTTTTCCCGGAACGTCCTGGGCAAATTCTTCATGTCATCAAGGTTACCGGGAGAAACGATGGCCCAGTCTGCCCCGGCATCCACATGAGGAAAGGCATACAGGCAGGGATACCCCATTGCAGCCGGATGGAATCCGTTGATCTGATTGTTGTCACGGTCCGTAATCAGCGTGCAGCCTGCGGTAAATTCATCAGGCATGACGCGAATGCCTTCCAGAGACAGTCCCAGAGACTGAAGATAGGTTCCGTATTCTCCAAAATTCTTGCCCACTGTAGCCAGAATAAGCGGCTTTTCGCCCATCAGGGACAGGGTATAGGCAATATTCCCGGCGCAACCGCCGCGTTTTTCCACCAGGCTGTCAATCAGAAAGCTGACATTGAGAATATGCAGCTTGTCAGCAAGGATATGGTCGGAAAAACGATCCTTGAAGGTCATAATGCGGTCAAAGGCCATGGAACCGGCTACATAAATGGACATTTATTCCTCCGTGGAGTGGGTTGATTCAGTTATCCAGCTCAGGAAATCGGATGTTCCCCGCGCGATGGGAAAAGCCACAATGCAGGGCGTTTCATAGCTATGCAACTCCCGCACCCGTGCGGCAAGAGCGTCAAAAAGCTCGTCATCGGTCTGTGCTATGAATGGTGTTTCTCTGGAGTTGCAGATATCCCCCTTCCAACGGTACACAGAGCGCATGGGAGCCAGAATATTCACACCGGCTGCCAGCCGCTGACGTACAAGATCATCAGCGATACGCCCGGCCTCTGCCTCATCGGCAGCAGTCATATAGACCAAGAGGGCCATCCCGAACCTCCGAAAGACCTGGAACTCATCGTCATCGCAATGGAAATGCGGCAAAAACAATAGCTGCTTCGAATACAAAAAGCAAAGGAAGAAACATGACGCTCAAACAACGTGCCCGCAAGGTGCTTGAACTTCTCAAACAACGGTATCCACATCCTGAAACCCACCTTGAAGCATGCAGTCCCTGGGAACTCATGATAGCCACCATTCTTGCTGCCCAATGCACGGACAAGCGAGTCAATGAAGTCACTCCAGAACTGTTCCGGCGCTGGCCAGGACCTTCCGAACTGGCGGAAGCCAGTCTGGCCGAAGTGGAAGAAGTGGTCAAACCAACAGGTTTCTACCGCAACAAGGCAAAACACATTATTGCAGCAGGCAAAATGGTCAGAGACAAATTCGGAGGAGAACCTCCGCGGACCATGCAGGAACTGATTCAGATTCCGGGTGTAGCACGCAAGACGGCCAATATTGTTCTTTGGGGTGGCTATGGCATTAACGAAGGTCTGGCTGTCGATACCCATGTCAAACGCATATCCGGACGTCTCGGACTGACGACCCATACGGATCCTGTACATATAGAACAGGACCTCATGAAACTCTTTCCCAGGGAAGAATGGGGGGACGTCAATCACCGGCTGGTCTGGTTTGGGCGTCATGTCTGCGACGCACGTCGGCCGCTCTGCGAGCAGTGCGAAATGGCCGAATTCTGCCCTTCCGCTGCCGGAATGACAAAAAAATGAAAAATCTTTTGAGTCCAGATGTTGCAGGGATCGTTCGCCATACATGATATGGAAGACGTCTCTCTGGAGACGCACAGAGGAATGACTGCAACAGGCTGTTCTTATGGTGACAACATGAATTTATCCCCCATTTTCCTCTTCACTTCCTTTATGACAAACCATACTCTTTTTTTCCATCATCACCTTCAACCCCGTATCAGCCATGACCTATCCTGATCCATTTCGCTTCCCCTCGCCCTGTTTTGTCGTTGACGAAGGCAAGCTCAAGGCCAATGCAGCCATTCTTGACAGCGTACAGCGCCGTACCGGTGCCAAAATTCTTCTTGCCCTCAAATGCTTTGCCATGTGGGATATTTTTCCACTTCTTTCCAGAGCGGCTGAAGGACCTCTCTATGGCTGCTGTGCCAGCTCCCCTGACGAAGCACGACTCGCGCGCGAACATTTTGGTGGAGAAGTACACGCCTTTGCTGCCGGATACAGTGATGAAGACATGCATTCACTGCTGAGGTATGCCGACCATATTCTGTTCAATTC
>CAMLXE010000232.1 GCA_946490455.1 uncultured Desulfovibrio sp.
CTATGAAAAAATTTGTTACTTTCGCGCTCGCCGCGTGCATCGGCGCGGCGCTCAGAAAGGCAAAGGAGAAAGGCTACAATCCCAGGCTTCTTCGCCACCCCTTTTCCCCATTATCAGAAAGGAAGAGGATATGACAAAAGAGACCGCTCCAAATCCTGACCGATATCGAAGAGGTATAAAAAGGTACCGACTTTTTGCCCTGCTTTCCATGATTTTTCTTGCAGGGATCAGTCCCATGAGCAGTCCACGGGATGTCGTGGCAGCGCCGCTTTACGGCCAGCGTGCAGATACCGCAAACGCCACCGTTACCAATGAGTCCATTACAGTCGATCAGGGGGCTGATGGCGTTTTCGGAGGCTATTCCTACTACTACGAATCCCGGCCATGGTGGAGCTACAGCAACAGTGCGTCCCGGAATACGGCTTCCGTGACAGGAGGGAACTATACCTTCCTCACGACACCGGCAGGAGATGCCATTGCGGTTGCCGGAGGGTATGCAAACCGCACGGCAGATGGCAATACTGTTGCCATTACCGGAGGCACCTTTTCCGGCGGCGGCGTTTTCGGCGGCTTTGTCGAAGACAGCAAGGGTTTTGCCAATACAGGCAGCGCCAGCAGCAATACCGTCACCATCAACGGCGGATCGGGTCAGTTTGATATCATTGTCGGCGGTCATGCCTATACTTCGGCCAATGTCACGGGAAAGAACGCGAGTGCGTCAGGCAATGAAGTCAGCATCAGCAGCGACATTACGGTAGCTGGACAGGAATTCGTCATCGACCATCAGTACCGGAATGTCGCACTGGCCGGAGGACTGTCCACCACCGAAGCCAGCAACAATACCGTCAGCATCAGCAAGGGAACCTATAACGGCATTGTGGGCGGCGGGATGGCCCTGTCCCAAAACGGCGAAGCCAGCGGCAATACCCTTACCATCAGCGGCGGCATCATCAATGGCGACGTGTACGGCGCGTGGATCCACAGTGGCGATGCGGAAGACAACACCGTCAACATCGCCGGAACCGCCACCATTCACGGGGATATCTACGCCCTTGGAATCCAGAGTCCCAGCTCGGCAGCACTTTCCGGAACCGTCAACATCACGGGGCAGGCCGATCTTTCCGAGGCGTCCGTTCATGGCTACAGCGGCAACGAACAGGCGTCTGAGTCCAGAGACTTTCTCCTGAACATTCGGAACTACACCGGCAGCATCAGGGAAGTGGATACCTTCCATACCATGCGCATTTCCGATGGAAGCGACGTAACCATCGGAAGTATCGACGGAGATGTCTATCATGGTTCATCGTGGCTGGGTGAAACGGAGCTTTCTGTAGAAGACTCTTCTCTGACCGCCGGAAGCATTGTCAATTTCGATTCTTTCGACCTGAAAGACGCCTCCCTGACTGCCGAATATGTGGCAGGCTGGAGCAGTCCTCAGATGATTGACGAGTTCATTCAGTATTCCATTACCGCCCAGAATACCGACATCCGCATCACGCAGGAACTGACCGAGTACAACACGTTCAGCGTTCAGAACAATGCGGCCAATACGGTCTTCCTTCAGGCCATTTCCGGAAACCGTGATTCCACAACAAACATCCAGAGCGGTACGGTGGCCATCGGCAGCGACATCAGCGTGACCGGGGGGCCTTCCGGATCAATGACGCCACCTCTTCCGCTGACTTTACCACGCAGGTTCAGGGCAACATCACGGCACAGGAATCCGGCAATGGAGCTGCCAGCGTCGCCATCAGCTTCAATACCGCCGCCTCCTCCCTTACCGGCTCCACTGCCATAGCGGACAGCAGCAGCCTTGCCCTGACGTTCGGCAACAGCGCCCGCTGGAACATGACGGGAAGTTCCCGGGTTTCCGAGCTTGCCCTCAGTGGCGGCGTGGTCGATCTCGCCTACGGCAGCACGACTCCCGGCGCCAGAACGCTGCATATCGACAGCCTCACCGGTTCCGGCACATTCAACGTCAATACGGACATCGATGCCGATGCGTCCGACCAGATCATCATCAAGGAAGGCGCCGGTCAGCACGGGCTTCTTGTCGCGGCATCCGGCAAGGACCCCAGCAGGGAGGCCATGGACAGCTTCATCGTGCAGCAGCAGGCAGGCTCCGGCAGCTTCACGCTGGCCAACGCCGGTGGGCAGGTCGAACAGGGCCTCTACTTCTACCAGCTTGCAGAACGGACCGGTCAGAACGGTCAGGAATGGTATCTGGAACGTGTCAGTTCCGACCCGGCCCCGGAAACGCCCACAGGAAAAACAGAGCTTTCCCTTTCCAGCCTCGCCGGGCATTATGCCATGTGGTACGGGCAGCTCACCGATCTGCGCAAGCGCATGGGAGAAGTGCGCTACGGTACGCAGACGGGTCTCTGGGTCCGCGGCTTTGCCGACAGGAGCAGACTCGACGGCTTTGGAGGCTCCAGCTTCACGCAGAACCTTGTGGGCGGCTCCATAGGCTATGACTGGCTGCTTTCCACTCCCGGCAAGTCCCGCTGGATTGCCGGCATGCAGATACGAAGCGGCCACGCCGATCAGGATGTCAACGGATACTGGGGCGGCTACGGCGATCTCGACAGCATCGGCGGCAGCCTCTACGCCACCTGGCTGAATGACAATGGCTGGTATTTCGACGGCGTCGCCACGGTTGACTGGTACGACCACGAAATCCGCACGGCCATGACCGACGGCACCCGCGTGCATGACAGCCGTTCCTCCTACGGACTCGGGCTTTCCCTTGAAGCCGGACGCCGCATTGACTTTGCCGCCGGCAATGAAGGGCTCGACACATGGTTCGTGGAACCGCAGCTCGAAGTGGCCTACTTCTGGGTCAAGGGCGGAGACTTCACAACCAGCAACGGCATGACCATCGACCAGAGCGACATGGATTCTCTGACGACGCGCGCCGGACTGGTCTTCGGCAGGAAGTTCACGCTGGGCGACTCCGGCCAGTATGTGCAGCCGTACATGAAGGCCGGCCTTGTCCATGAATTCCTTGGTGATCAGGATGCCCGCTTCAATGGCGAACACTTCTCTTCCAGCCTTGACGGAACCCGCGCCTATTACGGGCTTGGCCTTGACTGGCAGGCCACCGACAATCTGCGCCTCTACATGCAGGCCGAGCGCGAACAGGGCGAAGACTTTACCAGAGAATACAATATCTCAGCAGGATTTCAGTGGAAGCTCTGATTCCTGAACCGGGGAGGTTCCTTCCCGGCCGCCTCTGACCGGCTTCCCGGCAGACCTGCCCAAAGGGGGCGCTTCTTCACATGAAGGGGCGTCCCCTTTCATATTGGCAGGGAGGCTCTTCTTTCTGTACCTTCTGCCGAATCTGCCTTGTTCCCAGGTCCCCTTCCCTGAAACGGTCATGCCGGAAAGAAGCTCGCCATGCACGCGCGCTCCGGGAGCTGCAAGGTGAAAGGCTTCCCACGCCCTGCCCTTTCCCGCGGCTCTTCGCAGGCCGGACGCTCCGGCCCCCCTCTCCGGGCGATTTCCGGGAAAGGCAGCAAGACCATCCATTCGGGAACGAGACGGGACAAGGCCGTTCATCCGGAAAAGAAGACGCGCCAGAAAACCCTGCTCAGGAAA
>CAMLXE010000233.1 GCA_946490455.1 uncultured Desulfovibrio sp.
GTCAAGGGTGTCAATATCTATCCCATGCAGGTGGAACGCGTTCTCATGGCCTACCCCGAAGTGGGACAGAATTACCGTATCATTCTGGAACGGGACGGCCTCAAGGACATGATGAAGGTTCAGGTTGAAATCCGCGAAGAAAGTTTTGTTGAAGACATGCGTATCCTGAAGAAATTGCAGGATACCATTGCGCGCGCTCTGCGGGATGAAATTCTGGTAACGCCCAAGGTGGAACTTGTGCAGCACAACACCCTTCCCCGTTCGGAAGGCAAGGCCCAGCGCGTTCAGGATCTGCGCACCAAGAATTGAGGAAAAATGTCTTCTGACAACTGACGTATCAGAATGCCTGAAAAAAGACCCGTCGGAGATTTCCGGCGGGTCTTTTTTCAGGCTGAAACGAATTATCCGGTGCTGTCTTCCCATTCAGTCAGGTTGCCCAGAACCTCGCATGCAGCTGTCCTTTTCCGTCTCAGTGCAGAATGCTCATTCCCTTCATGCGGGCAACCAGTCCATTTCGATCCTGAATTCCGGGAAGTTCTCTGCCGGGAGCAAGTGAAGTGACAACCGCACGACCGATAACATATCGACCATCCCTCTGCCCTTCTCTTGTACGAATTCCCCATAGAGTATGGAACATGGCTGCCCTGCCCCTGACTTCCCCTACATAGAGAGCAATGTGACCTGGCAACCAGAGAAGTGTTGCAAACGGCTTTCCGCGCTCCAGAATCATTTCTTCCTTCTTCTGCGGAGACAGCTCGGAAAAGCTCTGGAAATCCCAGCTCTTGGCCTGAGCTGACGAATTGCGCGGCAACCAGATACCAAAGGGAATAAACAGGTCCCGCAGCATCAGTGAACAGTCACGAACCCCAAACGCTCCTCCCCAGCCATAGGCCTCACCCATCATTCCATTGCCGACAGCGGCCAGAGCAGCTTCCGTCAGAGGCAAAGGTTTCCTGGCTACGGCTTCTGCCGGAACCGTAACAGACCGAAGTACGGCATTCCCCTGCATATCCCGTACGGGAACAAGGAGAGTCGCATCATTCTGTCCCATGGAAATCAGCGGGAACAGGGTACCTATATGTCCCATGCAGACAAAACGTCCATTATCTCTCAAGGGAACATTGTCCTGTATGATGACACCATACGTTCCGCTTTCGAAAGTCGCCCGGAAGGCGGCATCGGTCAACGCCACATCTTTGGCAGGAACCCAGCCGGAAACGAGTGCTGTTTCCACATACACCCAGGCCCCGTCAGCCGACGTATGGATAACCAGGACAGGCATTCCTGCGGGGAGGCTGGAATACATGAACAGATCAAAGGGGAATCCCTGACCAGCCTTGTCCGGATTTCCAAAACGCGGGCTTAGAGTAGGTGCTTCCCGAAGGACGGTAGCCTGTACGGTAATGCCTCGCTCCAGTCTTGATGGAAAGGTATCGCGAGCCGCATTGGCAACCAGTCTGTTCCAGGCCTGTCGGGTCCATGGCAAAAGATTTTCGGCCCAGCCCCGTGGGTTGCTGTTTCCCTTCTTTCCACCAAAGATGGCAAAGGCTTCTTCTGCCTTCACCGAAGCACGTGAGGCATGCCACGGTCCAAAATAGAGCTTGTCAAAACGGGCATTCATGCGTCTCTGCTGTTCTGCAGACAGGAGAGGCTGCATTCCCGTATTCGGACTCACATAGGCCTGCAGATCCTGTGGAAAGCGATAGAGATCCTCAACCATTCCTTCGCTCGAAGATGGCGTTTCCCGAACAGGACCTCCTCTTCCCGCGCACCCTCCAAGCACTATCACCAGAATCAGAAGGCAATACAATCTGTAACCGCTATGGAACCCATAGTTCATTCGCCAATCTCCCGGGAGGCAGAAGCGACCACGGATGGGCGGAGACGATGCGCCAGCCAGGTGAAACGCTTCTGCATTCTGTTATTTTTGATGGCCATGGCGAGTGCCCGCATTTCTCCTACCAGAATGACAAGCCGTTTGCCGCGCGTAACACCAGTATAGATAAGGTTGCGCTGCAACAGCATGTAATGCTGAATCATGATGGGGATCACCACAGCCGGATATTCGGACCCCTGCGACTTGTGAATGGATATGGCATAGGCAGCTGTAATCTCATCCAGATCTTCCCAGTCATATCCCACCATTCTGTCGTCATACCGGACAACAAGACATTTCTCCTGAACATCTACGGATGAAATGCGTCCGATATCGCCATTATAGACATCCTTTTCATAATTATTCCGAATCTGCATGACCTTGTCCCCAAGGCGATATGTCCGCTCACCCCGTTGCAGAAATTCCCTCGAAGGATTCAACGCCTGCTGCAGACGTCCATTCAGATTGGCGGCTCCCGCAGTCCCCCTGTGCATGGGCGCAAGCACCTGAATGTCATCCACGGGATCAAGACCGAAGCGTCTCGGGATATGATTTTTGACAAGATCAACGATACAGTCCACAACCCGTTCGGGATCATTCTGCCGAATGAAATAAAAATCGGAAAGCCGGTCTTTGGAAGATTCCAGTTTTGGAATTTCACCTCGATTGATCATATGGGCGTTACAGACAATTTCGCTTTCTGCCGCCTGTCGGAAGACCTGTACAAGCTCAACAACAGGAATGGCCCCCGAGGCAATCAGATCACCAAGAACATTCCCCGGTCCTACAGACGGCAGCTGATGCACATCGCCAACAAAAATCAGGGTGGCTCCCAGCGGAGCTGCCTTCAATAAATGATAGGCAAGCATGGTATCCATCATGGATGCCTCATCCACGACAAGCAGGCCGCAGGCCAGAGGATTATCCTCATTACGGGCAAAGCCATCTTCCTTCGGGGTGTATTCAAGCAGCCTGTGAATGGTTCTTGCCTCGCGCCCTATGGCTTCGGACATGCGCTTGGCAGCTCTTCCTGTAGGTGCCGCCAGCAAGATCTTGGCCCTGTTTTCAGCAAAGACCTGAATGATGGCATTGAGTATTGTGGTCTTCCCCGTTCCGGGGCCTCCAGTCAGAATCATGACCTTGGAGGTTGTGGCGGTATGAATTGCCTCAATCTGTTCCTCTGCCAGAGTAATCCCAAGCCTCTCTATCACCCGCTGCACAAGGGCTTCAGCATCAGGGAAACGTACGGACTTGGGAGAAGCCAGGATTCTGTTGAGGTAAAAGGCTATCTTTGATTCATAATGATGGAACCGGGTCAGGTAGATGGCCGTTTCTCCATCAAGATCCTCAAGAACGACCCGTTCTTCCTGAACCAGAACGTCAATGGCCTCTTCAACCAGTTCAGGCCCCGTTCCCAACTGATTGCAGGTCTGCTCCACAAGAAGACGACGCGGGAAATACACATGCCCGTCATCGATCTGCCTGAGAAGCGTATACAGGGTTCCGGCCTGAATCCGGAGAGGATGATCCGGTTCAAATCCGAGCTTTGCCGCCAGAGAATCAGCCGTCAGGAATCCTATTCCCCGGATGTCCATTGCCAGCCTGTAGGGATTTTCACGAACAATGGCCAGCGACTGCGGTCCATAATACTTGTAGATGCGTACGGCAAAGGAAGCGCCGATACCGTGAGGCTGAAGAAACTGAACCAGACTTCGAATTC
>CAMLXE010000234.1 GCA_946490455.1 uncultured Desulfovibrio sp.
ACACAGGCGGGGAGCTGTCCCTTGGCCAGACGTTCCTCACAGAACGTGCACTTTTCCACAACACCGCGCGTACGCAGGGGATAGTCAGGATTGACATCCTTCACATAGGCCTGAGGATCCCGGAAATTGAAACTGCGTGCGCCATAAGGGCAGCCTGCCATACAGAAACGACAGCCTATGCAGCGGTGCGGGTCCATAATGACAATGCCGTCTTCACGCCTGAAGGTTGCTCCCGTAGGGCATACCCGCACGCAGGGCGGATTTTCACAATGGTTGCACATGAGCAGGAAATCTCCATCCAAAAACCGCTCCGGCAGATAGGCATTCAGGTCATCGGGAAAGACATGCGGATATTTGTCGGTCCAGAGCCATTTCACTTCCTGCTTGCCTGGAATTTCCGGCACATTGTGAGCCTTATGGCAGGCATCGATCACGCGCTGAAAATCGGCCTGAGTCCGAAACTTGCGCGTATCGATGACCATTGCCCAGCGATGGGCGGAAAGGCCATCAGGATTACGTTCATACGTTCCCCCGACATCCGGAGTCGCAGCCTGAACCGCTTTTGCTCCCGTTCCGGCAAGGATACCAGCCGTGCCAAGCGCAAACGCGGAAAGACCGGCGATCTTGAGAAAGTCTCTTCTGCTTCCTTTCATCACTCGTTCCCCCTCGGCGCTACATGGCAATCCCAGCAGTACGGATCAACATTGTTGCTGTTGTGACACTTGTCGCAGAACTCGACCTTGTTGGTATGACAGGCCATACATGTACTCTGAAGGCTGATGTTCCAGATCCGGCCATCGGAAGCCACATATTCATGTTTGCCCTCTCTGATTGCCTCGTCACGCCAGGTATTGAGCAGGGACATATGTTCAGCCCGCATCCATTCGCGAGGCTCAATACACTGGGTCTTGCCCGGTTCCGTGGGAACGGCAAGCTCGGGATACACATACTCGTCCCCGCCGATGTTCAGCCAGAAGGGCGCCGTGAACAGCACCACGGCGATGACGACGCCGGGAATGATATATTTCGCATTATACATGGCTAGTTATCCTCCGACTCCGGGTCAGGGCATTCGAGGTCTTCCTGCCGCAAATTAAGGGTCCGGGGGATTTCGCCCTTCATGACCAGTGCGTTGGCGAGCAGTTCATGCACACCACTGACAGTCACGCCAGGCGCCCAGTAGTTTGCAAGAGGCGGCAGAGTGGCACGGTCAATGGCGCAGATACATGCCATCCAGTTTACATCATACTTCTGCTGGACATAACGCAGAGCGTTGCCACGGGGGAAGCCGGACCGCATCCGCAGTTCCATGATTTCTTCCGTGTTCAGACCGGAACCGGCCCCACAGCAGAAGGTTTCTTCACGAATGGTATGGACGGGCATTTCCACAAATTCCGGACAGACCGCACGGAGAATTTCACGCGGTTCATCCAGAAGTCCCATGGCTCTGGCCGGATTGCAGGAGTCATGGAAGGTTGTGATGATTCCCGTATTGCGTTCAGGGCGCAGATTCAGCTTGTTATGGTGAATCAGGTCGGCCGTGAATTCGGCAATATGCACCATTTTGGTCGCCCGGGCATTCTCAAAACGGGTTCCGGTAATGGGAGAGGTCGGCACATCGGCCATGCAGGACGGAGCCGGCCCGTTATAGGTCGCCATGTACTGGTTCACCACGCGCCACATGTGCCCGCACTCGCCACCAAGAATCCATTTGACACCCAGGCGGTTTGCCTCATGGTACATTTTGGCATTCAGCTTCTTGGCCATATCAAAGGATACGAAGGAACCGAAGTTCCCGCCTTCCGAGGCATAGGTGGACAGAGTGTAGTCAAGTCCCAGCTCATGGAAGAGCATCAGGTAGCCCATGAATGTGTAGATGCCGGGATCGGCGAAGACGTCACCGGAAGGGGTAATGAACAGAATTTCATGTCCCTTTTCATTGAAGGGAGGATTGATTCTGATGCCGGTGATTTCCTCGATGTCGTCACACAGGAATTCAACGATTTCCTTAAAGGCGTGCGGCTGGATACCAAGATGGTTACCGGTCCGATTACAGTTGGAAACCGGCTCCATGATCCAGTTGATGCCAAGCCCGAGTTCATGGAGCAGTTCACGCACGATGGCCGTAATTTCCGCCGTATCGATACCATAGGGGCAATACAGGGAACAGCGCCGGCATTCCGTACACTGATAGAAGTAGGCGAACCATTCCTTGATGACATCCTTGCTGAGGCTTCTGGCTCCGGCTACCTTACCGAGCAGTCTGCCTGCCGTGGTAAAGTCCTTACGATAGACGGAGCGCAAAAGTTCAGCCCTCAGTACGGGCATATTTTTCGGGTCATTGGTGCCCAGAAAGAAATGACACTTGTCGGCACAGGCACCACAACGCACGCAGGTGTCCATGAACAGCTTGAGAGAACGATGTTTGGCAAGACGTTCCTTCAGGGCATTATAGATAATGTTTTCCCAGTCTGCTGGCAGATTCCAGTCTTCGTCTTCAGGCTTCCAGGCATGGGGATTGGGCATATGCAACCCTTCCATGACCTCTACCTTGGCAGGATAGCAATAGGAACCTGGCTTGAAGACATATTTCGTTTCCATCCAGGACTTGTCGGGAAAGCCTGGACGGCTGGCGATAAGCTCTTCCGGTTTGGGCAATTTGGCCATAGCGGTCTCTCCTTGACTTAAGCCGAGGCTTCGGGTTTGGCGACATCCTCAGGCCGCTTTTCCAGCGGCAACTCGGCCTCCGCCATAACATCTCGGAATTCATCCTCATATTCCGCATAGGTACGGAAAGGCGCATTGGGATTGTTCCAGGGATTGACGTGCCGTACTTCGCGGGTATTGCAGCGCATGTTGCGAGTAGGCGACAGGAAAATTCCCCCCATGTGCATCAGTTTGCTGAAGGGGAAATACATGAGCAGCACGCTCAGGAACGCCAGATGGGTAAAGAAGAGGGGACCAAGGTCTCCGGCAGGCTGCGGCGAGAAGGAAACCAGTCCCATAATGAATACCTTGGCCTGGGCGACATCAATCTTGTCAAAATACCGCATGCAGATGCCCGTCCCTACCAGACCGAGCAGAAGGAACAGCGGGAAATAGTCATTGGCCAGAGAAATATAGCGAACCTTTGGATTGACGAGACGTCTTCCAAACAGGAACAGCAGCGCCAGGACAATCGCAACATCCGTTATGAACAGCCGCGGCACACCGACCTGCATGATGCCGTCAAAGAACTCAATCCAGCCAAGACAGACAGGAATGGGTTCAATAAAGAAACGGAAATGGCGAATGAAAATGACAAGGAAGCTGTAGTGGAACAGAAGCGCAAAGAACCACAGCCACTTGGATGAAAAATAGGTCGCGCGCGGCCCAATGGGGCTGATTTCCGCGGACGTATTGCGGAACAGCGACCGGAAACACAGAACTTCAAGAATCATGCGTCCGACAACACCCGCCGTTGTCGTGGGTGCATCAAGACGACTCGGTTTGATCCAGTCCAGCGAACGCTCCTGCCCCCCAGTTGTGGGAATGGCGAAGGGCACGGGCGATTTCGCCCACCAGCAGGTGATGCGCCAGATGATCC
>CAMLXE010000235.1 GCA_946490455.1 uncultured Desulfovibrio sp.
GTCATGGGGCTTCCCCGATTTACTTTTGGGAATTTTTCTCTGGTACAGGGACTCGACATGGTCGCGTTGATGATTGGTCTTTTCTCCCTGTCCCAGATGTTTGTCATGCTGGAATCCAACGAGAAGTACATCGTCAAGATGGAGCGGCAGGCGCATGCCTTCAAGCTGGCTGTTATTGATATTTTGAAGCATCTGAAACTGCTGACCATAGCCTCTACCATCGGTACCTTCATCGGTGCCCTGCCAGGTGCCGGTGGCAGTGTGGCTGCCCTCGTTTCATACAATGAGGCCAAACGATGGGACAAGGATCCTGACAGATACGGCAAGGGTGCCGTAGAAGGTGTTCTTGTTTCTGAAAGCGCCAATAATGCCAGTGTGGGAGGGGCATTAGTTCCTCTGCTCTCTCTTGGTATTCCCGGAAGTGCTGCCGCTGCTGTCCTTGCCGGTGGGCTCATGGCACAGGGGCTGACGCCAGGTCCTCAGCTCATGGAGAAGAGTCCCGAAATTGCCTATGCCTTTATTGTGAGCATGATCATTGCCAATATCGGGATGCTGTTCATCGGCTATCTGCTGGTTCAGGTTTGTACGCGCATTCTCGATGTCCCCAAGGTTCTGATCATCCCCGCAGTCATTTCCGTTTCCTTCCTTGGCTCCTATGCGCTGCGCAACAGCATGTTTGACGTCATGCTCATGATCGTGTCGGGAGGTATCGCCTATCTGCTTCTGAAGGCCAAGATCATGCCGGCAGGAATTGCTCTTGGGCTTGTTCTTGGAAGAATTATTGAAGAGAACCTTATTGTAACGCTCTACCGGACACAGGCGGAGAGTTCCCTTGCGGACTTGCTGGTTTTTTCACCACTGGCCGCCGTCTTCATGGTAGCCTGCGTTCTCGCCATTGCCATTCCGCTCTGGCTGAATCATCGCAAGCAGGGAACTTCCTTTTCCATTTCTCACTTGCGACTGTCAGCGGCCTGTCTGCGGCGCTATGATTTCTGGGTTGTCTTTGTCATCACGCTCATTGGCGTCTTTTTCCTGCAGGAATCTTTCAAGATTGATGGCATCTCTTCCTATTTCCCACAGACAGTCTATACCAGTATTGTTGTCCTCGGCGTTTTCATCATGCTCATGCAAGCTTTTGAGTCACGTTCGCCTCAGACAGGCAAGGTACATCCCGGCTGCTATCTGAGCATCTGCATCTACCTTGCTCTCATGGGGATTGGCTATCTGCTCATTGAAGTTCTCGGATTCTATACGGCTACCTTCCTCTGTATCGTGGCCATGACTGCATACGGTACCTTCTGGATTTCCGAGCGCAAGGTGGACGCACGGGCGGTTGGTTCTGTGCTTGCCTATTCCGTACTTCTGCTTGCCGTGGAATATGGCTGTTTCTCTTTCCTTATGGATGTGCAGACGCCCACAGGGCTCTGGATCTGATCAATCAAAGGATATCTCATGAATCTTACAGAACATATCAGACAGGTTGTGGAGGAAGCTCCCCGCATACCTCTTGGTTCATGGCCGACACCGTTCATGCCAATGGATGGTCTCCGGTCCAGTCTTGTCAGGGAACAGATTGCCTGTCCCCGTCTGTGGGTGAAACGTGAAGATCTGACTCCTCTTGGAGCTGGTGGGAACAAGATCCGCAAGTTGGAGCATGTCCTGTACAAGGCCCGTGCTGAAGGGGCGGATGTTCTGCTGAATACTGGTGAAGTGCAGTCGAATCAGGTTGTGCAGACGGCTGCCGCTGCTGCTCATCTTGGCATTCCCTGCGAGCTTTTCCTTGGACGTACCGACCCTCCTCTTTCGGAAGATGATCAGGAAACGGGAAATATCCTTCTGTGTCGTATTCTTGGTGCCAGAATCCATCTTGTTCCGCCAAGGGAGGACAGAGGGGCCGCCATGCGTGCCAGAGCCGAGGAGCTCAAGGCCGAAGGCAAGAAGCCATATATTATTCCCCGGGGGTCTTCAACGGCGGAAGGTGCTCTCGGTTCTCTGCGGTGCTTTTTTGAGCTGCTGGAGCAGGCGGATGCCAATGGTTTTGTACCGGATGGCATTGCCGTTACTGTAGGAAGTTCGGGAACAACGGCGGGCTTCCTTGTTGGCGTGCATGCTCTCGCTCTTTCCGGTGGACCGGAAATCCCTCTATATGCTTTTGATACCTTTGGAACGGACTATCCGGTACAGGCTTATGACCGTATTATGGAACATGCCGAGGAGTGCTGGTCCTTCCTCTCGCTGCCGGGAACTTGTGGAGATCGTTTGCTCCGCCTTTCCTGCGATTTTGTGGGACCAGGCTATTCGAGGCCCTATCCAGGGATGATCGAGGCCGTGCGGCAGGTTGCCCGCAGCGAAGGCATTATCCTTGATCCCAATTACACGGGAAAATGTATGGCGGGATTGCTCGACACCATCCGAAAGGGAACGTTTGGTCCATCGCAGAATATTGTGTACCTGCACACGGGAGGTCTGCCCGCCTTGTTTGCCATGCGGCGGCATTTTGCCTGACAGCTCTTTGGGGCAAGTGTGACCACTCGTTGAATGCTTCCTGTCCTTGTTTCAGAAGAAGCGTTTGGGAGCCGGAAACCATAGAGTATCGGATCCGGCTCCCAATGGTTTCATGGGAACATGAAAGAAAAATTTTTGATTTTATAATTGAAATCAAATAGATATTTGAATCAAGGACACGTATTGAGAAAAAGACTGACATGAAGTGGGGAAACACTGCCTTGCAGTCAGAGAGGATATGTCCTTCCTTATCACCATCAACCGGGATAAAAAGTTTGTCCTGTTGCCTTTTGTATTTTGCCCAGAGGAGGCTTGCATGCTGGATCTGTTACTGACCAATGCGCGTATTGTAGATGGAACAGGCAATCCATGGCGTTGGGGCTGTGTTGGAATACGCGATGGACATATCGTCGCCGTGGGATCGGCCCACGATATGCCTGAATCCGAAAAACATATTGATTGTGGTGGAAATATCCTGTGTCCCGGTTTTATAGACAGCCATAGCCATTCCGATCTGAGAATATTGGATGAGCCGTTGGCCTTGCCCAAAATCATGCAGGGTGTCACCACAGAAAATCTTGGACTTGACAGTATGTCCATGGCGCCTATCAGCGATGCCAACAAGAAGGCTTGGAGTACTGCCATTTCCGGACTTGATGGTGTGACGCAGAAGCCTTGGAACTGGAACAGTTTCGCTTCCTATCTTGACGCTCTTGATGCGGCTGCTCCAAGTGTGAATCTGAGTTCGTATGTGGGATTGGGGACAGTTCGCCTTGACGTGATGGGAATGGATGACAGACCTCCCACTCCTGATGAGCTGCGGCGTATGGAAGAAAGTATTGCCACATGTATGGAGGAAGGGGCGCGGGGTATTTCTGCAGGCCTTATCTATACTCCCAACAAGTATCAGTCCACAGATGAACTTATTGCTCTTGCAAAAGTTGCAGCTCGGTATGACGGGATTTTTGACGTCCACATGCGAAACGAAGCCGACCACATGACCGAGGCTCTGGACGAAGTCATCCACATTGGACGGGAAACAGGCATTCGTATTCTGGTTACGCATTTCAAGCTGCGC
>CAMLXE010000236.1 GCA_946490455.1 uncultured Desulfovibrio sp.
AATATAAAATTATATTTTATATTCTTACACAAAAAACCATACCCGTCAATGGCAAGTTCAAAATCGTCTTAAGAAACAACTGCCAAACTGCAATCAGTCATTATGTTAACATATAAATATAAATAAAGAAATATGAATAAATTTGATATAAGGGAACGAACCGCATAAGGTTACGAAGATATTCTGTTCCTTTTATGTCTCTCTCCAAAAATAATGTATATTTTTATTTTATGAAAATATACCATCTACACACATGACTCCAGACCCGCTTTCAAGGATAATACGAAGCGTTCAATCACTCTTCCTGAATTACTTTCTTTCAGGCATGCACCAGAAACACGTAAACTGCCTTTCGTCACATCTGTTCCGTCCCTATTTCAGGACAGAAGGCAACCAGAGCGTGATGGCCGGGAATACATTAATCAGTATCAGAGAACAGATGACCGAAAGAGCAAAGGGTACAACAGCTCGAACAATCAACCCAAACGATATGCCTGCAATAGGAGCCGCTACAAAAAGAGTCATCCCCACCGGAGGCGTAATCATTCCGATAACAAGATTGACGCACATGATCATGGCGAAGTGCACAGGGTCGAGGCCTACCCCTACGGCAATAGGGGCCAAAACAGGACCAAGCAGCAGAACCGTAGCCGTAGTTTCCATGAACATCCCCATAAAGAACAGCAGGATATTGATGCCAAGAAGAATCATCAACGGATTTCTGGTCATGGAAAAAGCAATCTCTGCTATTTTGGCAGGGAAGCCACCGATGGTAACAATCCAGCCAAATGGTGTTGTTGCCGAAACAATCAGCAGAATGACGGCGGCAGTTACACCACTGGAAATGGCCGAGTTGAAAATCTGTCTGAGAGTAACTGTCCGATACACGAATACACCAAGGAACAGCGCATACGAGGCGGCAACAGCTCCTCCTTCGGTTGGCGTAAAAATGCCAAATCGGATGCCTCCCATCAGCAGCACGGGCATAAACAGAGAAAAAGACGCATCCTTGATCCCGTCTATCACTTCACGGATACGAAATGGCTGTTCACTTTTGGGGAAACGCTTGATGGAAGCAATCACAATGACTGTTGCCAATATGGCTCCTCCCATCAGCAAACCAGGAAGAACACCTCCAAGGAAAAGGGCGCCTACGGAAACATTCATGGTTGCCCCATAGACGATAAACAGAATTGAAGGAGGAATAATGGGTCCCAATATGCCGGTCGTTGCACAAAGAGCCGCTGTAAATTCGGCAGGATATCCTTCCTTTTTCATGGTTGGGGTCATGATCTTCACAAGCGCAGCCGTTTCTGCCACGGCTGATCCGGTCAATCCGGCGAAGAGCGTTCCCGTCACAACAATGGCATACGCCAGCCCTCCCCGAAGATGCTGAAAAAGGACCTTGCAAAAGCCTATCAGCCGCTGAGACACACCTGTCTCATTCATGAGATCACCAGCGAAGACAAAAAAGGGAATGGCCATCAGCGGCAATGATGAAACCTGAGAAAACATCTGCATGGTCATCATGCTGCAAGGTATGACTTCCGTAACCAGCATAAATATGATTGTACCAAGGGAAAGAGCGGCACAGATGGGCGCACCGAGTACCAGAGTGAGCGCAAAAGGCAGAAGCAGGTAAACGATATCCGATGATTCCATGGTTCAGCTCGCTGTCGTATCAAGTTGAAGGAACAGAATACGCAAGATATTCGTTATGCAGTGCCACGCCATGATTCCTCCGCCAATGGGCATGGCCAGTCTGGGATAGGACATTGGAATACGCATGGCATCGCTGACAATTCTTCCGCTCTCGGAAACAAGGCTGATTCCTTGTATGAGCAAAAAAACAGCAAAGACCAGCAAGGTGGTACTGCCTGCCAAGTGCAGCATACGGCTAACTGCAGCATTCTTCCTGAAAAGGATCAGAACAATATCCATGGAAATATGCTGACTTTTGTAGGTCGCGACACCTCCACCAATGAATGCAAGCCAGGCCATGAAAAACATGGTAAGCTCTTCCGGCCATTGCAGTGCATTTCCCACAATGTAGCGCATGCCAACCTGAAGCATGATGATCGCAACCATCAGGGACAGAAGAATGCCAACAGCATAAAGTGACAATGTATTTATTTTTTTCCCAACGGCTTCAAGAAAAAGAATACATTTTTCCATGTCCGGTATCCTCCCCGGGCGGGACAAATGAAACGCCGTCCAGAAGTACCTCTTTCTTCTGGACGGCATTCATATTATTCTTCCTGCATTTCCAAGACGTTGTTCAAAAGCTCATCTGGCAGATACTGAGCATTGTCTTTCCATACAAGCTGTGCCTTTTCGAGCCAGAGCGCATCCTCTTCCGGTGTACTCTGCGTGACTTTCAGTACTCCCTCGCGGATATAGCGGTCCCGATAGCTGTCGTTGGCCATTTTGGCTTCTTTGACCAGCTTTTCATAGGCTTCTGCACCCGCGTCCATGATGGCCTTCTGGATATCTTCAGGGAAGCTCTCAAACTTCTTCTTGTTGGTAACCATGACCTGAAAAACATAGCCACCGACACCAACACCGCTTTCAAGACAATAATTCAGAACCTCATAATGCTTGGCACTCTCCATATACATCCAGTCACCAAGCATGCCATTCACGACCCCCTGCTCCAGAGCCATATAAAGTTCGCCCCATGTTACCGGTGTAGGTGCAGCGCCGTAGGCTTCCAGCAAAGCAATGTCAATCGGGGAAGATGTGGCACGGATCTTCAGCCCCTTCATATCGTCGGGAACTCGTACTTCCTTTTTGGTACAGACCATCCGATTATTACGATAATCAAGCCAATGAACCACTTTCAGATCACCCAGAGATTCAAGCTTTGCCCACATTTCGTCGCCGATAGGACTCTGAAAGACTTTCTGAGCACTTTCAGGGCTCTTGAACAGGCAGGGGAAGCTGGTCCACATGAAAGCATCCGTAAAGGCTGCCAGATTCACCTGACTTGAGCAGGCAAAATCCAGCGCTCCAGAAATAACCTGCTCCAGCAGAATCTGGTCGCTTCCGAGCTGGCCGCTATGGAAAAGCTGTACGGTTACGCGTCCCTGCGTCTTTTCATTTACGGCCTTTGTAAAATAATCTACAGCATCAAAAATGGCATTCCCCGGCGTCAAAGTGGTCCCAAAACGAAGAATGTACCTGTCTTTCGCAGCGTGTGACACTCCTGAACACATAAACAATGCTACAAGCAGCACGAAAAGCGTCTTTTTCATCGTTGCCTCCAGGTAGATAAGGTTTAATGTTTCCACTTACATATTCAGAGCCAGCTGTGGCCTTCTGTGAACGTCAGTTTCGGGGAAAGTCTGCCCCTTCCCGTCATTTCTCCTGAAAGCCATCCTGCCGGTCCTGAACACAGCCAGAACAATCCTGCTGTCCAGTTCACTGATATTATCTGTATGCTTCCATATAGATGGAGACGACATCCTCTTCCGAGAGAGGCACGCGGTCTGAAGGGAAAAGTCTTCCCATGGTGCTGCGGGCATTCCTGGCAAAATCGGTGAATTCT
>CAMLXE010000237.1 GCA_946490455.1 uncultured Desulfovibrio sp.
AATTTTTCAGACCGGCATGTTCGAGTACGACTCCTCTCTGGGTTTTGTTTCACTGGAGGCGGCACGCGATTTGCTTGGTCTCCCGGACAGCTCCGTATCCGGCATCGAAGTGACCGTAGATGACGTCTATGAAGCGGACAAGACAGCGCAGGCCCTGCGGGAAGAACTTGGTCCACTGGTATCTGTCCGAACCTGGATGGACATGAACGCCAATCTGTTTGCAGCACTGAAACTGGAAAAGATCGGCATGTTCATTATCCTGGCCATGGTTGTCCTGATTGGTTCCTTTTCCATTGTCACCACACTGGTGATGCTTGTCATGGAAAAGACGCGGGATATTGCCATTCTCATGTCCATGGGGGCCACCAAGGGAATGATACGCCGAATATTTATGCTGCAGGGGACCATCATTGGTCTGGTAGGAACACTGCTCGGCTATATTCTCGGCATTGGGCTGGCTCTGCTTCTGCAAAGATACCAGTTTATCAAACTGCCTCCTGGGGTCTATACGCTGGATCATCTGCCAATTCTGCTTGACTGGACCGATATTGCCATCGTCGGCATCTCTGCCATGACGCTTTGCTTCCTTGCGACCATCTATCCGGCCAGACAGGCTGCCCGACTGGAGCCTGCCGAGGCTCTCAGATACGAATAAAAGGAGCGGCCATTCCATGACAAGAAATGAAGTGCAGTACGCTCTGACAGATATAGGCAAAACGTATGCCGGTCCTGCTGAAAACATCAATGTTCTCTGTGGGATCAACCTCACAATCCGGTCCGGAGAATCCCTTGCCATTGTGGGAACATCAGGTTCCGGAAAATCAACGCTGCTCCATCTTCTGGGGGCTCTGGATGTACCTTCTCGAGGTCGGCTTCTCTTTGAGGGAGAAAGTCTCCCTGATATGAGTCCGGCAGAAAAGGCTCATATCCGCAATCGAAAACTGGGATTTGTTTTCCAGTTCCATCATCTGCTTCCCGAATTTTCCACTGTGGAAAATGTAGCCATGCAGGCACTCATTGCCGGTATTTCAAAAGCTTCGGCTCTGGAACTGGCTGAACAGGCTCTTGAGCGTGTAGGTCTTGCAGACAGGCTTCATCATCGGGTAACCACACTGTCTGGCGGGGAACGGCAACGCGTGGCCATCGCACGGGCCATTCTGCTCAATCCCCGTGTTCTGCTTGCTGATGAACCCACCGGAAACCTTGACCAGAAAACAGGAAACAAGGTCACCGAACTTCTTTTGGACTTGAACCTCGCACTGGGAATGACCCTTGTAGTCGTCACTCATAATAAGGAAATGGCGAATATGCTGGGACGTTGCCTCGAATTGAAGTCAGGAGAACTCTATGAAGAGATGCGTGTTCGCGCTTCTGATGCTGGCACTGTGTAATTTGGCACTTCTGTGGCAGAGCCAGGCTCAGGCAGCCCCTCAGGCCAAAACAGCCAAGGTGATTGTTCTTCCCTTCCAGATCAATGGGGGAAGTGACCTCGATTATCTGAATGAAGAACTGCCCGCTCTGTTTTCGCAGCGTCTGTCGGCAAAAGGAATCCAGGTGGTTTCTCACGAGGAAACACTTCGCCTGCTTAAACGACAGAACATACGTCAGCTTGACCTGGCAACAGCCCGCAAGATTGCGAAGCAGACCCGTGCGAACTACGCTGTCTATGGAATCTTCAATAAGACAGGTGATGCCTCCAGTATTGATGCCAGGGTGGTAGATGCCTCTCAGGCACAGGGTTCCCAGCCCCTTTATGCCGAACGTGGATCATTTATCGAACTGCTTCCCGCCGTAGATGAACTTGTGGACAATATGAGCAGCTCCATGAGTGTTCCCGTCCCCGGCGCTGCGCAGAGTGGCATAGCAGATATTCAGATTCGTGGAGTCAAGGTTCTTGATCCCGATGTGATTCTCATGCGCCTGACCACTCATAAGGGCGACACGGTCGATCCGGCATCCATCAATGAAGAAGTCAAGCGTATCTGGGATCTCGGCTATTTCAGCGATGTGACTGCCGACATTGAATCCTCGGGCAAAGGACAGATTCTTGTCTTCACCGTGAAGGAAAAACCGCGTATCAGCGATGTGGTCGTAAATGGTTCCGATGCTGTCGACAAGGACGAAATCCTCGCAGTCATGAGTTCCAAGACGGGCTCTGTTCTGAACGATCGTCTTCTTGCTGAAGATATCCAAAAGATAACCGACCTGTATCATAAGGAAGGATTTTATCTTGCAGAAGTCGATTATAAGATCGAACAGCGAGAAAACAGTCCTTCAGCCCTGCTCGTTTTTACGGTAAAGGAAGGCAACAAGCTGTACATCAAGGAAATCAAGTTTGAAGGACTTGAAAACATTGATGTGGACGACCTCAAGAAAGAACTTGCTCTTCAGGAACATGGGATTCTTTCCTGGATTACGGGAACAGGTGTTCTGCGTGAAGAATATCTCGAACGCGACTCTGCTGCCATTACGGCCTATGGCATGAATAATGGCTATGTGGATATCCAGGTTGCTGCCCCCAAAATTGATTACAGCGAAGACGGTATCACGATCACCTTCGCCGTCAATGAAGGAAAACGCTACCATCTTGGTGACATCACGTTTGCCGGAGATCTCATTGATACGGACAAACGACTCTTTGAAGTCATCCACAGTGATGACCATAGGGAAGACAACGGCTATTTCAACCTTTCTGTTGTTCAGGATGATATCAAGGCGCTGACCGACTTCTATTCAAACTATGGCTACGCCTTCGCAGAGGTAGATCTGAAGACCGCCAAGAACGCAGAGACAGAAACCCTTGATGTTATCTTTCTCATCAACAAGAAACAAAAGATCTATGTTCGCCGTGTGGAAACTGCCGGCAATACCCGTACTCGTGATAATGTCATTCTGCGTGAATTGCGTCTCGGAGATGGGGATCTGTTCGATGGAGCCAAACTCCGTCGTTCCAATGAACGCCTGAATCGTCTTCGTTTCTTCTCCCAGGCGGATACCGCTGTCCTGCCTACGGGTAAGGAAGATGAAGTTGATCTCAAGGTCAACGTCAAGGAAGACCGTACTGGTGTTCTCTCTGCCGGCGTAGGTTACTCTACCCTCTACGATTTCGGTGTATCTGGAAGCATCATGGAACGAAATCTGTTCGGCAAGGGATATTCTCTTGGACTGACTGGTTTTGTTTCAGGCAAGTCCTCCAGCCTGGATCTGAATTTCATCAACCCTCGTATCTATGATACGGATCTGGGTGTTAACAACAACACCTATGCAGTCTGGCAGGAATGGGACGACTTCGAAAAGAAGACCATTGGTAATACCATCCGCTTCTTCTACCCCATTGGCGAATACACTTCCGTATCCTTGGGTTATCGACTTGACCGCTATACCCTCTACAATATTCCTGACTATGCCTCACGCGCCTACAAGGAATACGAAGGAACCAACCTCTCAAGCGTTCTCAGCGCAGGACTCACCTATGACTCCACAGACTCTCGTGAAAATCCCACGCGTGGTGTCATGGCCAGAGTCTTTACCGAATATGGTGGCCGGG
>CAMLXE010000238.1 GCA_946490455.1 uncultured Desulfovibrio sp.
GGGAGCGCGTGTTCGTCTGCTCGACCGCTCCAGCGAGCGCATTCCTGCGGACTTTGCCGCCTGGGCAGCCGAAAGCGGCGTGGAAATCGTATGTGGCGAACATGCGCCGGAACAGTTTGCCGGAGCGGCGCTTGTGGTGCCGAGTCCCGGAGTTCCGGCTGCCGTCATCCGTCGCTTCCTCCCCGAAAGGGAGGCTCCCGAAATCATGGCGGAAACGGAACTGGCCTGGCGTCAGCTTTCCGGTGAACCCGTTCTTGCCGTCACCGGAACAAGCGGCAAGACCACGACAACGAGCCTTTGTGCGGCCATGCTGCAGGCACAGGGCCTGCGTGTGTTTACCGGCGGCAACATCGGAACGCCCCTGTCCGAATATGTGCTTTCCGGTGAAAGGGCTGATGTGATCGTTCTGGAACTGTCCAGCTTTCAGCTTCAGACCTGTTCGACCCTGCATCCCCATGTGGCGGTGCTGCTGAACATCAGCGAGAACCACCTCGACTACCATAAGGACATGGCGGAGTATATTGGCGCCAAGATGCGTCTTTTTGCGCATCAGTCCGCCGAAGATTTTGCCATTCTCCAGCAGGGAATGGACAGCCTGGCCGACGAATACGGGCTGAAGGCGCAGAGAATCTTCTACACCGTTTCGGACAGATTCCCCGAAACGCATCTGATAGGACCGCATAACCGGGCCAATGCCGAAGCGGCCTGGCTGGCGTGCCGGGAGTTTGGCGTTACGGAAGAAGCGGCAGCCCGCGCGGTTGCAGACTTTGTTCCGCTGGAACACAGACTGGAAAGGGTGGCGGAACTGAATGGCGTTCTTTACGTCAACGATTCCAAGTGCACCACCGTGGAAGCACTGCGGGTGGCTCTGGCCTCATTTCAGCGTCCCGTGCTCCTGCTTGCCGGAGGCAAGTTCAAGGGCGGCGATCTGGACAGTCTGAAGCCGCTGCTGAAGGAGCATGTCCGGCATGTGGCGCTCTATGGCGCCAGTCGGGATCATTTTGAATCGGCCTGGAAAGATGTGGTCCCGCTGACCTGGGACGAGACAATGGAGCAGGCCATGTGCCGTCTCGCAGGTCACGGCACCGGAACTTCCATTGCGCAGCCCGGCGACGTCGTTCTTCTGGCGCCGGCAACTTCCAGCTTTGATCAGTATGCCAACTACCTGCGCCGGGGCGAAGACTTCAAGCGCATTGTGCGGGAGGTTCTTGCATGATCATGGCACGGCGGAAGGAATCCCGCATTCTCGGCGGAACGGCCGAGAATACCGGCAGTCAGTATGACTGGTGGCTCTTTGCCATCGTGCTCATGCTGCTGTGCATCGGCATCCTGATGGTTCTGTCCGCCAGTGGCGTTGTGGCCGAACGGCTTAACGGCGACAAATACTACTTCTTCAAGCGGCAGCTTGTGTATGCCTGTGCCGGAGGGATTGCCCTGTGGATTGCGGCCACCATGCCCCGCAGTCTGCTCTATAAGCTCCAGTATCCGTTCCTGATCGGCGTCATCATGCTGCTGCTGATTACCTTAAGTCCCCTTGGGGCACGCATCAATGGGGCGCAACGCTGGATTTCGCTGAAATTCTTCTCCATTCAGCCGCTGGAGTTTGCCAAGATCGCACTGGCGTTCTATCTGGCCTACTTCATGAGTACGAAGCAGGAGCTTGTCAAAACCTTCAGTCGGGGTGTCATTCCGCCGTTTGCCGTAACCGGACTTCTTTGTCTGCTCCTGCTGGCCCAGCCGGATTTCGGCGGCGCAGTGGTGCTGGCCATGATTCTGTTTTTCATGTGCATTGCCGGCGGTACCCGGTTCATCTATCTGTTTGTGGCCATTGCCATTGCGCTGGCCGGAGCCATCGCGCTCATCGTCTATGAGCCGTATCGTGCCCGAAGACTGGTGGCCTTTCTGGACCCCTTTGAAGATGCGCAGAATGCCGGCTATCAGCTTGTGCAGTCGCTTTATGCGCTGGGCTCCGGCGGGTTCTTCGGTGTCGGCATGGGCGGCAGCGCGCAGAAGATGTTCTATCTGCCCGAAGCACACAACGACTTCATCATGGCCGTTGTCGGTGAAGAGCTTGGTTTTTTTGGACTTTCGCTTATTATGGGACTCTTTGTCATGCTGTTTGTGCGCTGTTACCGCATTGTCATGGGACAGACGGAACTGCGTGACAAATTGTCTGCCTTTGGCGTTACGCTGGTGCTGGCTCTGGGCGCCACGCTGAATCTGGCTGTTGTCATGGGAATGGCGCCGCCCAAGGGGGTGGCCATGCCGTTTTTGAGCTATGGAGGCAGCAGCCTGCTTGCCAGCATGATCTGTGTCGGACTTCTGATGAATTTTTCAAAGACGGCAAGAGGATAGATATGAACAGAATCATTCTCACGACCGGAGGAACCGGGGGGCATATCTTTCCTGCGCTGGCCGTTGCCGAAGAGTTGCGCCAACGGGGAGCGAAGCTCCTGTTTGTCGGTTCGGAGTTCGGTTCCGAGGCAAGGCTTGCGAAGCAGGCCGGAATAGATTTTTGCGGTTTGCCCGTGCGCGGGGTACTCGGTCGGGGAATGCGCTCCGTGGGAGCCGCCTGTGCGCTGCTGCGGGCTGTCTTTCAGGCGCGGTCCGTTGTGGCGGATTTTCGTCCGGATGTGGTGGCTGGCTTTGGCGCCTATGCTTCCTTTGCGCCGCTCATGGCTGCCCGGCTGCGTGGTGTTCCGCTGGCCATTCATGAACAGAACGCCATGCCCGGCATGACCAACAGACTGCTTTCCCGTCTGGCGTCCCGGGTCTTTCTTTCCCTGCCGGATACGACAGGAGCCTTTCAGGCTTCCAAATGCCTGCTTACGGGAAATCCCGTCCGGCAGTCCATTGTGGCACTTGGTTCATCCGGGCAGGAAGACTTTTCAGGACGACGGCTGCTTGTCATGGGCGGCAGTCAGGGAGCGCGCGCCATCAACTCCGTGATTCTGGCAAGCCTTGAACGGCTCATGGCCGCCGGAATACAGATCCGGCATCAGACCGGGACCGGCGATCTGGACCGGGTCCGCGCGGGCTATGCGGCGCATGGCTTTGACGTCTCGGGCGTGACGCCGTTCATTGACGATGTTGCCGGGGCCTATGCCTGGGCTGATCTGGTTCTGTGCCGGGCCGGAGCCACCTCGGTGGCGGAGCTGGCTGTTGCCGGAAAGCCGTCCGTACTGATTCCCTTTCCGTACGCAACACACGACCATCAGACCTGCAATGCGCGGGTCATGATGGAGCAGGGAGCCTCGGTTCTCGTCCCTGAAAGCACCATAGGGCAGAATGACGTGGGCGGCCTGCTGGTGGAGCTGCTGCAGGACTCTGCCAGACTGAAGACCATGTCTGTGCAGGCCAGAGCATGCGCACGGCCCGACGCTGCTGCACAAGTGGCACAGGGCATTTTGGACCTTTGCAGCAAGACTCGAGGATGAACATGACCGAACAGGAAAGCATGATGCGAAATACCATTACGAAAATTCACATGATCGGCATCGGCGGCGCCGGCATGAGCGGCATTGCCGAGGTTCTGCT
>CAMLXE010000239.1 GCA_946490455.1 uncultured Desulfovibrio sp.
ACAGAAGGCGAAAGCGTGTGATTACGGCCATGTCGGGCAAGCAGCGCAACGGGAACGCCGTCAATTTCACCTTCACGAATGGGCGATGACGGTTCTCCCCACGGTGTTCCGGCATAGATGTCTCTGGGATGGGAAAGAAAATCTGGATTGTCGAGGCCACTGCCACCGATGATGCCTATTTTTACAGTCATGTTGGTTCCTTGTCAGAATAAATACGCGCCGGCCTCTGGTCAGACCTGTCAAACAGAATGACGCAGACTGGGAGCGTTCTCCGCATGTTGCAGGGCAAGGCGGATTGTTTCCATCGTATGCTTCACCGTATCACCAAAAAAGACAAGTCCATCCTGATGGCCGGTCAGCACAAAAAATCCATTGGCCGTATGCAGGGCAGGAATCAGCTGACGGACTGCACGGGCCAGTTCCGGAGTGCCATAGGCTGCCGAGGCCGGGGTACCCGGAGCTTTGGGCAGATAATATGCAAATAACGTCGAGCTGTGGACATGAATGACACAGCGGATGGCAAAGGGTATTTCAGGAAGGGCAGCATAAACGGCTGCATGGGTCATGGATTCGGAAGAAGGCTGCACCGGACCTGTAGAGCAGACTTCGTTTGCTTCAGGGGAGACTTGCTGTACCAGACAATAGCCGTGCGCCCCCAGAATTCTTGGTGCGCCTGTCCCACTTCCACTGATTACAAACATGCCGTCTGCAAGATAATGCGACAGATTGCCAAAGCCTGTTCCGGCAGGGGAAACACCAATAAGGTTCAGATCGTGAAGTTCTGTCCGTGCCTCATTCAGTTCCTGAATGATCTGTATCAGTTCCTTTGCCTGAACAGAAATGTTCAGGGAAGCCAGGCCTGCTTCAAGGGTAGCAGGTCTGTGTCTGGGAACATATTTGACAACGCCATCTTCATGCATGACTTTGATCATGAGCAGGGGAGAGATGTTCAGGGAACAGACGGGCAATGCCTTCCTGTGTGGCGGTGCAGATGCCGCGTTCACAGATCAGCCCTGTAATCAGGCGGGCTGGGGTCACATCAAATGCCCAGTTTCTGGCCGGACTTCCCTTTGGACCAAGCTGTACCGTTGTTGGTGTACCATCAGATGACAGGCCTGTTATTGTCAGAACTTCATCGGGTGTCCGTTCCTCAATGGGAATGTCGTTTCCATCGGCAAGCGTAAAGTCAAAGGTGGAGGAGGGGAGCGCAACATAAAATGGCACGGCATTGTCTGCCGCCGCCAATGCTTTGAGATATGTTCCTATCTTGTTGGCCACGTCGCCGCAGCGTGTGACACGATCCGCCCCGGTGATAACCATATCGACCAGCCCGCAGCGCATCAGGTGTCCCCCCGCATTGTCGGCAATAATATGATGGGGAACGCCATGCTGTGCAAGTTCCCAGGCTGTGAGGCTCATGCCCTGATTGCGAGGACGGGTTTCATCAACCCAGACATGAACGGGAATCCCGGCATCATGCGCCGCATAGACCGGGGCCAGCGCCGAACCATAATCAACAAAGGCCAGCCAGCCGGCATTGCAATGCGTCAGGATATGGATGGTTTTCCCCTTCTTCTCCGCGAGGTTCCGGATAATTTCAAGCCCGTATTCCCCAATCCTGCGACAGGAAAGGGCATCTTCATCAGCAATGGTTTCTGCAAGAGCGCGGGCCAATTCTTTTTTGTCCCGACCTCTGACAGAGGCTACTTCCTGAATCTGCCGATCCACGGCCCAGGAGAGATTTTTGGCCGTAGGGCGGGTTTGTTTCAGGCGTTCCCCGGCTTCACGGAATGCAGCGTCAAAAGCAGCGTCTTCCGTAACGCCTGCTGCGGCAATTTCTTCTGCCGCCAGCCACATTCCGTAACCGGCCGTTGCTCCAATAAGCCCGGCTCCCCGGACGAGCATGTCGCTGATGGCATTTCGGACTTCGTCACATGTATGCAGCGTGACAATTTCAAAGGCATAAGGAAGCCGCAGCTGATTGATGACCTTGAGCCTGTTATCTGCATCAATCCAGATTGTTCGATAATGAATGCCGTCAATGTTCATCGCTTGCCTCTGGAATGCTTCTGCAGAACAGGGAGAAGGTCTTCCTTATGGAGCATATTGCCGGGGCCGAGTTTGTTATCTGGCTCCCTTGGGGAAAAGAATGACGCCTATGGTTTTGAGGACAATCTTGATGTCCAGCAGAAGAGACATGTTTTTCGCGTAATAGAGGTCATATTCCAGCTTGCGACGTGAGTCTTCAACTGAGGAACCGTAGGGATAGCATACCTGAGCCCAGCCCGTAACACCCGGTTTGACTGCATGACGCAGGCTATAGAAAGGAATTTCCTTTTCCAGTTCCTGGACAAATTCCGGACGTTCGGGACGAGGTCCGATCAGGCTCATTTCGCCTTTCAGGACGTTCCAGAGCTGAGGCAGTTCATCGATTCGTGTTTTTCTGATAAACTTGCCGACCTTTGTCACCCGCGGGTCTGCCTTGCTTGCCCATACCGCTCCATTCTTTTCCGCGTCATTTCGCATTGAACGGAACTTGAACACGGTGAATGTCTTGCCGAACAGACCGACTCTGCGCTGACTGTAGATGATGGGACCCGGAGATTCAAAGCGTACGGCCAGAGCTGCCAGAAGCATTATGGGAGAAGTGCAGACAAGAAGGACAAGGGACGCTCCCAGATCCAGCGCTCTCTTCATGCGGCGGAGCGAACCTCTTGTATTCAGCGAGAAGCCTTCTTCTGTCAGCAACCATTCGGAGCTGATCTGCGAAACGGGAAGTCTGTGAACCATATGTTCACAAAAGGAACGGACATCCACAATCATCTGTCCATGCAGCTTGGCCTGAAGGAGGGTTTCCGCAATATCCTCATCAATGGGAGCGTCCGGCAGCAGGACGATCATTGTTGCCTTATGTGCCCGCGCCAGTTCTTCGACCTGCATGGGAGTCCCGAGATAGGGAATTTCCTTTGCACTGTCACAGTCGCTGACATAGCCGATGATATCGGCATCATTCATGGATTCGGCAAGAGTCTTCTGGACTTTCCCCTCCCTGTCTGTTCCCACAAGGAGTACCCGCGGGCGATGCACAAAGCGGCCGATATGGCGGTAATAGAGCGCACGCCAGCCGAGGCAGAAGATAAGACAGAGAGAGGAGAGCAGAATCAGGGTTTCCCGGTCAAAACGCCAGTTCTGGAAAGCATAGAAGGCTGTTGCCGAAGCGATTGCACCAAGAACAAAGGCCACCAGAACCCGGCCGACAGTATCCCGGAAATCTTCGGCCCCAATACTGTAGGCGTCCAGAACGTAAAAGAAAAAAAGATAGGAGGCTACTGTAAAAAGAGAAGCGCCTGTGTAGTCATCAAGAACGGAAAGGTCGGCAGGCAGAGTAAAATAGCCTGTAATTCCAAGTGCCAGCAGGATACATAAGGCATCCAGTGTCTTGAAGAGCCCTTTACGGTAACTGCTGATAAGCAAAGCAAGCTCCTTTGTATCGGGGATAGCATCCCATCATCTTGGTCTGTCCCGGACAT
>CAMLXE010000240.1 GCA_946490455.1 uncultured Desulfovibrio sp.
GGGAACAGCTTTGGCCGTGAGTTCGCGAATTTTGGCCACCAGACTGACCACCGGAGAATCGGGCGTATGCCGCAGGAAAACCGCAGCCGAGGGAGGCGTCCGAATATCGGAAGCCTGATCGGCAGCCGCCAGAACGACATGGACTCGGGCAGTCAGAACGCCATCAATCCGAGAAAAGGTATCTGAAAGTTCCTGAGAAATGGCATACGCCAGACGCGCCTGCTCTTCGGAAGCCGAGGCAATCATTCCATCCCCGGCAAAAACGGTCCCCAGATTCTGATAGGATTCGCGCGGCAGGCTGTTTTCCTTCAGAATTTCCAAAGACTGCACGAGCTGTGTCTCATCCACAGCCAGCGTATAGCCATTCTTGCCCTCAGCAATTTTTTCGGCCTTGATGCCTCTCCGCAAGAGCGTGGACAACATGGTGTTGGCCTGATCTTCGGTCAGCCCCTTGTACACTTCAACCTGACAGCCCAGCAGACAGAGACAAAGGAGAACGGCAAGTATCAGACGTACTGCCGCGAGACCACAAAAAACATGTCTTCTGCTCATATCCGACCTATCCCTGCTGCTTCAGCAGACTTTCAAGCCCCTGCTCCGCCTGCTGTGAAACCTTCATACCGCTCGATGCATGGACCTGCAACATACCGACAAGATACTGAAGGCGATATAATTCCATGGAAGAAGCATTGCCCCGGGTCACCTCTTCCAGAAGCCGGGCAATCTCCCGAACATTCTCTCCTCCACCCGCATCCGAAAATTCCGGTAATGTTTTTCCTTCTACGGGAATATCAGCAGAGGAAGACGGTTCCTTCATTCCGACACGCCGCATGCCACCTGTCCCTTCGACAGATTCATCCATCCCATGCAACCAATCAGATGAAACGGTATTTCTGGTTTCCGAGACCATATTGCGGCCTTCCGGACGCTCGTATCGAAGGAGGGATTCACCGGAGATGTATTCCGCCGGCCCCGGTTCCACAGGGCCACGGACTTCTGGGCCTTCCGGAGCAAAAGACAGATCCGCCTGCTCCACCCTGCCACTCGCTTCTACCGTTCTCTTGTCTGAAACCGTAATATCATCTGGAAGTTCCATTCCTTCTGAGGCGATTCCGTCCGAAGTTCCCTTGCCTGCAGACAGATTTTCCTCATCCGGCATGTTCAAGGCGTCTTCAAAGGCCCTGACCAGTTCAGTATCGGGTTTTCCCTCGGGACCATTCGGTGATCGCAGGTCTGCACCCCTGGAAATACCAAGTTTCTCCAGTGCTTCAAGCAGCTTTGTCGGAGAAGAACCCAGTCCTGCGATGTCCAGCATTGTTCCCCCCTGATACCATCCATGAAGGAAATTTTCGGTACGCGTGCTGCTCAGGACCGCAGTTTTTCAAGCAAGGAAGCGGCCAGCTCCGCCGTAGGTTCCTGACTTTCGGCGAGGGGGTACAAAATGGCTTCAGCTTCTTCGCGACGGTCGGCGAGGACATAGCACAATCCAAGCATGGCCTGTGCATCAGCGTCATCAGCACGTTCCTCAAGAACAGCCTTGAGCAGTGCTTCACCCTGTTCAAATTCATTCACCACAATGTGGCTCAGAGCCATCCCGATGCGGGCGGGCACAAAACCGGGACGCAGTGCAAGCACTCCATCATAAATAACACGGGCATCTGCTGCATTTCCCTTATGGCATGCCGCATTGGCGATATCGAGCAGACGGCTGATCTGAGATTCGGACAACATAAACGGTTTCTCCAGAAGAAAAGATTTGGGGCTCGGTCAACGAATGCCATGCACTGTTCGGGAATTTTCCCATACAGCCTCACGACGGAAAGACTGCATGATCGAAAGGCTGAAACGTTTCGATCATGCAGAAGAAATCTCCATCACCCGGCACGCTGAGCAAGGCTCTTCAGACTGTCGGTCAAGCTCTTGGTTACTGTGGAAAGCGATTCCAGAAGCGCATTGTACTGTCCCATTTCAAACTGTATGACCAGCATATCTTCCGTGCTGATTTCATCCTGACTCAGCAGATCATTCATCTTGGCCTGCAGCGCTTCACCGCGCTTGCCGACGTTATCAATTCCAGAATTGAACAGTTCACTAATATTCACACCAGGAGTGCCTGTTGAACTGATATTCATATGCTTTCTCCTCTTAAAAGATGTCAGCTGAACATTTTTTCAAGAGCATGTTCCGCAGCCTGCACAGCATTCCGCACGCGCTGCGCCACTGCCATTTCGTCGGGCGTAAGTCCTGTATCCATGTATCGCTTCACGGCGATGTCCATATCCACGACTTCATCCCGAACCCGTCTTTCACTCAGCCCATTTTCCAGTATATCCAGTACGGAAACAAATTCATTCATCTTGAGCACCTCTCAATGGGTATTGAAGCGTCTGCCCATCCTTACGCAGGGTCAACACCCTGACATCTATGCTATCCAAAGTATAGCCTCCCGGCAAAAGTCCTCCCTCGAAAATACGCTGTCCGTTACTCAGAGATATAAACTTCATGGGAGACATGGTTACTCCGGTTACCTGTGTTCCTCCAAGAGGGTCACTCGCAGTGGGACTCTGTGCTGTACCACGTGCTCTGGAAGGAATCTGACCGGAACGGGTTCCACCAATTCCTGTCCGCTCTGCATCCACCTTTGCAAAGGAAGGCACGACCGAGAACATGACAGGAACGCCCAGTTCCGTACGTACGCCCTCCAGGACTTCGGCGAGCTTGCGCTGCTGCCCGCTGTCAAACTCCCCGGCCAGCTCTACCTGACCGTCCAGAAAACGGATACCAACAAAATCAAGACCAGCGGCCTTGAGCCGTTCCCTCAGCACGGGTTCCACAGTCTGAGCGTACACAACGACCCGCTCCAGTCTGTCCCATGTAGCCTGATCACGCAGATCCGGAATATCGTCACGGACTGACGAAAAAGCCCATGCCTCTGCCAGACCATCCTTCATGTACAGACTCACGCGGAGCTTGCCATCCTGTTCTTCGACTTTCGGGAAAAATCCACGACTGTTAAAGGCAGTCCGTACAGCTTCCACGCGGTCACCCTGTACAATGAGATCAAGATATACAGGATAATGCACATTACGTGCCAAATTCAGCAGCGTCGATCTTTCACTATCGGAGCCAACCATGCCAACTATGGCCACGCCCTGCCCCATAGGCGTAACGCGCAGGGCGCCAAAACCGGCATCCGTTATGATTTCTCTAAGTTGTGCGGCTCGTTCCTCAGGATCAGACGATCTTCCGGCATAGGAAAAAATCAAACCGCAAAGACAAAGCAGGGCCACCAGAATCGCCCCAAAGCGTCTGAGACGATCCCTTGATCCCCTGGCCTGTATCGCTTCGCCAACGGTGTTGGCATCAACCTTGTCTGTCAGGAGAATGACGTCATCACCTTCAGAGGAGATGGAGGGTGCCACGGATTCTTCCGAGTGTTGCGAAGCAGGAATATCCGCCTTTCCAGACTGGACAGGATTCCATCCTGTCTCCTGCACCTCAGCAAGGACA